>NZ_JBEYTJ010000039.1:38296-105770 GCF_040642995.1 Nonomuraea sp. NPDC047529
GAGCCAGGAGGGGCGGCCGCATGGGACCCCGCGCGGACCTTCGGCGCGGTGCCGTCGGACCGTTCCACAAGGACGCTGCCGTCAGGACCGGGCCGACAGGACCGGGCCGTCAGGGCGGCGTGCTCAGGCGCGGTCGGAGGCCGAACGAGCCGACGCGCTTGAGCCGGATCCGCTCCTCGCGAGGCACCGGCTCCACCTCCACGATCCGCGCGCCCTCCGGCACGTGACGCAGGTCGTGCGTGATGAGGATGGTGGTGCGCCCGGCCATCAGCCGCCGCAGCGGCTTCATGATCTGGGCGACCGTGGCGTCGTCCAGCCCGGTCATGGGCTCGTCGAGCACCAGGACGGGCGCGTCGCGCAGGATGGCCCTGGCGATCCCGATCCGCTGCCGCTGGCCGCCCGACAGCAGCCGGCCCCGCTGCCCGACCGGGGTGTCGTACCCCTGGGGCAGCAGCTTGACGAAGTCGTGCACGCCGGCCGCCTCGGCCGCCCTGATCACCTCGTCGAGCGAGGCGCCCGGCCGGCCGTAGGCGATGTTGTCGCGTACGGACCCCGAGAACAGCAACGTCTCCTGGTGCAGGATCGCCACGCTGTCACGCAGCGACTCCCGCGTCAGGCCCCGGATGTCGCGGCCGTCGAGCAGGACGCGTCCCTGTCCCGGGTCGTAGAAGCGCAGCAGCAGCTTGGCCATCGTCGACTTGCCGCTCCCGCTGGGCCCGGTGCAGACGATCAGCTCGCCGGGCCCGGCGGTGAACGACACGTCGCGCAGGGCGGGCCGCGTGCGTCCCGGATAGGTGAAGCCGACGCCGTCGAACTCCACCCGTCCCTCGGCCCGGCCGGGCAACGCCACCGCCCCCTCGGGGTCGGTGACGAGGGGCCTGGCGCGCAGGACCTCGATCACGCGGTCGGACCCCGCCGCCGCCTCCGACACCGTCAGCGCGAGCTCCCCCAGGCTCTGCACGGCCGGGTAGAGCATCGCCAGGTAGGCGGCGAAGGCGAGCAGGCCGCCCAGGGTGAGTCGTCCAGAGACGATCTCCCAGGCGCCGAACCCGATGACGACGATCAGGCAGACCGTCTCGATGACCTGGACGACGGGCTGGTAGAGCCCCGACAGCCAGGCCTGGGACAGGTTGGCGCGCAGCCAGCGCCGGCCCTCGCCGTGCAGGCGCCCGGACTCGGCCCCCTGCCGGTTGTAGGCCTGGACGAGCGCCTGGTTGGCCAGGCCCTCCTCCAGCACGCTGTTCATGGCGCCGTTGCTGAGCCGCTCGCGGGCCGCCGCCGTCCTGAACCTGGCCGCGAACAGCTTCGAGACGACCAGGAACGCCGGGATCAGCGCCATCGTGACGAGGGCGAGGTCCCAGCGGATCAAGAAGGCGGCACCGGCGAAGAAGATCGCGCTGGCCGCCGTGGTGAACAGCTTGACCAGGCCGGAGCCGATCAGTTCCTCGATGGCCTGGATGTCGTCGGTCAGCCTGGCCATCAGGTCGCCGAGCCGCCGGTTCTCCGAGAAGTCCGGCGACAGGGTCTGGATGTGCGCGAACACGCGGTCGCGCAGGGCCAGCAGGAATCTTTCCGCGCCGTACGCCGTGGCGTACGTCCCGACGAAGGACGTCACCCCGGCGAAAGCGGCGAGCCCGAGCCAGGTGAAGGCGGGCGCCCAGAAGGCGTCCAGATCCCGTGTGGCGAGCACGTCGTCGGTGATGTGCCCGAACAGGCGGATCGCAGCGACCTCACAGAGTGCTGCAAGGACGGCGAACACCACGCCACACGCGAAAAACCGGCGCAGGCCTTTCGTGTCCGGCCAGAACTCGCGAAAGGTTCGGCGAATAGACACTGCGGGAGCGAGTTCACGGCCGGAGAGCGCAAGGGAGAGCCGGCGGCTGGGCCGCCGGCTCTCACGGGGTTGCTCTACCACCCCCAGCCCCACCACCTGCGGAAGTTGCAGCAGCGGCGGCGGGCCCACCGGCGCCTACGGCAGCGCCAGGACTCCTGGAAGCCGGCCTGGGTCAGCTGGTTGCTAGCCATATCTTCCTCCCCCGTATGGCTGTTCCATTCGACAAATGGGACGATACCCACGAATTCACGGCAAATCACCAGAAGTTCGGCTGTTAATACAAGACTTGACCGGTGAATCCCGGCCAGAAAGGCGCTTCCGAAGGCCCGTTAAATGAGCCGTAAATCGCCAAATCCGCTAATAGCGGTCACGGAACGCTCAAAGATGCTACTCAGAACTGGTTCTCACCTAATCGGAAAACCCGAAGGGCGGGCGGATCCGGCCGGATCCGCCCGCCCTTCGAGGACATTCCCGCACACCCAGGTGATGCGAGGGGATTCAGGTGAGCGCAGAGGCTCAGGTGAGCGAGGAGTAGGCCACCACGCCGCGCCGCATGGCGTCCATCGCCTTGCCCGCGGTCTGCTTGATCTTGCTGCCCTCGGGGGCCGCGTTCCCGAGCTGACCGAGCAGGTCCATCAACTGCTTGATCCACCGTACGAAGTCGCCGGCCGCCAGCTCGTTGCCGGCCACGCCCTCCATCAGCACCGCGTCGAGGCTGTGGCCCTTGGTCCACCGGAAGGCCGCCCACGCGAACCCCAGATCGGGCTCACGGATCGTGGACAGCCCGTGGTCGGACTCGATGCCCTCCAGCTCGCCCCAGAGCCGGATCATCGACGACAGCGCGTCCTGGGCCCGCCCGGCGGGCACCTTGGGACGGCGCGCGTCGTCGGACTGCCGTGACTCGAACACCAGCGCCGACACGCACGCGGCCAGCTCGGCCGGTTCGAGCTCCTCCCACAGGCCGCCGCGCAGGCACTCGGCGGTCAGCAGGTCGAGCTCGGTGTAGAGGCGGCCCAGGCGGCGGCCCTCGTCGGTGACGGTCTCGCCGTCGAGGTAGCCGAGCTGCTCCAGCACCGAGCAGATGCGGTCGAAGGTGCGCGAGATGACGTGGGAGCGGCCCTCGACGCGGCGGCGCAGCCCCTCGGTCTCACGCTGCAGCTTGTAGTAGCGCTCGGCCCAGCGGGCGTGGTCCTCCCGCTCGTCGCAGCCGTGGCAGGGGTGCTGACGGATGAGCCGGCGCAGCTCGTTGACCTCGTCGTCCTCGATCGAGTGGTCGCGCGCCCTGGCCGGCTTGCCGAGGTCGCGGTCGCCGATCTTGGCCAGCAGGGTGGAGACCAGGTTGGCGCGTTCCTTCGGCGAACGTCCGTTGAAGTTCTTGGGGATGCGCAGCTTCTCCAGCGGCTCGACCGGCACCGGGAAGTCGGCAGGGTCGAGCTTCTTGATCTGCTTGCCGATCGTCAGCACCAGCGGGTTGGGGCCCTGGCCGCGCGGGTTGCGGCCGGGGTCGAGCACGATCGCCAGGCCCGCCCTGCGCCCGCCCGGCACCCGGATCACGTCGCCGGGCTGCAGTGCCTCCAGCGAGCGCGCGGCGGCCGCGCGCCGGGCCGCGCCGCGCTGCTTGGACAGCTCGGCCTCCCGGTCCGACAGGCGCCGGCGCAGCGCGGCGTACTCGGGGAAGTCGCCCAGGTGGCACGTCATGGCCTCCTGGTAGCCCTCCAGGGCCTCCTCGTGCTTGCGCAGCTGCTTGGCCAGGCCCACGACCGCCCGGTCGGCCTGGAACTGCGCGAAGGACTCCTCCAGCAGCGTGCGGGCGCGCTCGCGGCCGAACTGGCCCACCAGGTTGACGGCCATGTTGTAGGACGGCTGGAAGCTGGAGCGCAGCGGGTAGGTGCGGGTGCCGGCGAGCCCGGCCACCGACAGCGGGTCCATGCCCACCTGCCACAGCACGACCGCGTGGCCCTCGACGTCGATGCCGCGCCGCCCGGCCCGCCCGGTGAGCTGGGTGTACTCGCCCGGGGTGAGGTCGGCGTGGGTCTCGCCGTTCCACTTGTCGAGCTTCTCGATCACCACGCTGCGGGCGGGCATGTTGATGCCGAGCGCCAGCGTCTCGGTGGCGAAGACGGCCTTGACCAGGCCGCGGGTGAACAGCTCCTCGACGACCTCCTTGAACGCCGGCAGCATGCCCGCATGGTGGGCCGCCAGGCCGCGCTCCAGGCAGTCGCGCCACTCCAGGTAGCCCAGCACGGCCAGGTCCTCGTCGGGCAGGTGCGCGGTGCGCTCGTCGACGAGCTGCCTGATCTCGTGGCGCTCGCGGTCGGTGGTCAGCCGGATCCCGGCGTGCAGGCACTGCTGGACGGCCGCCTGGCAGCCGGCGCGCGAGAAGATGAACGTGATCGCCGGGAGCAGCCCCTCGGAGTCGAGCTTCTCGATCACCTGGGCCCGGTCGGGCGGCCGCGAACGGTGGACCTTGCCGTAGCCGCCGCGCCCGCGCCGCCCGGCCATGAGCCGCTCGGCGTCGCGCGTCACCCGCATCAGCGTGGGGTTGATGCGCAGCGTCAGGTCGTCGGTCATGAACATGTCGTAGATGCGGTTGCCGACCATCATGTGCTGCCACAGCGGCACCGGCCGGTGCTCGTCGACGATGACCGTGGTGTCGCCGCGCACCTCGCCCAGCCACTCGCCGAACTCCTCGGCGTTGCTGACCGTCGCCGACAGCGCCACCAGGCGCACCGACTCCGGCAGGTGGATGATGACCTCTTCCCACACCGCGCCGCGGAAGCGGTCGGCCAGGTAGTGGACCTCGTCCATGACGGCGAAGCCGAGCCCGGCCAGGGTGGCCGAGCCGGCGTAGAGCATGTTGCGCAGCACCTCGGTGGTCATGACCACGATCGGGGCCTCGCCGTTGACGCTGTTGTCGCCGGTGAGCAGGCCGACCTTGGCCGTGCCGTAGCGCTTGACCAGGTCGTTGTACTTCTGGTTGGACAGCGCCTTGATGGGGGTGGTGTAGAAGCACTTGCGGCCCTGCTCCAGGGCCAGGTGGACGGCGAACTCACCGACGACCGTCTTGCCCGACCCGGTGGGCGCGGCCACCAGGACGCCGTCGCCGGCCTCCAGGGCCCGGCAGGCGTCGAGCTGGAAGTCGTCGAGCTCGAAGTCGTAGAGGCCGCGGAACGTTCTCAGCGCCCCTCCGTCGTCCCCGTGCTTCTGACGGAAGGCCGCGTAGCGTTCCGCTGGCGTTGTCATACCCGTCACCCTACCGAAAGCGCCATTCCGGTCCGTCCCGGTGGACTCGGCCCACGGCGAACGGCCTTTACGTTGTAGATCAAGTGATCACGCGGAGCGCGCCGGGCTGGATCTCGCAGGTGACCGGCACCGGCCCCACGCGCTCGCCGTCGGCGTAGGCCACCACGTCGGACGCCTCCAGCGTGACCCGGCGGGCCCGCCGCACCGACACCGCCGGATGGCCCACATGGGTGCCCCGGTAGACGCCGGGGAAGACGCGCAGGAACTCGCCCTTGGACACCGCGCCGACCATCATCACGTCGAGCAGGCCGTCGTCGGGCGAGGCGTCGGGGCACACGCGCATGCCGGCCCCGTACGAGCGGGTGTTGGCCACGGCGACCATCATCGCCTCCTGCTCGACCACCTCGCCGTCGTCGAGCGTGACCCGGAACGGGATCGGACGGAAGGCGCGCAGCTCCTCGGCCACCGCCACCAGGTAGCGGCCCTTGCC
The DNA here is from genome assembly GCF_040642995.1 of Nonomuraea sp. NPDC047529. Taxonomy (NCBI): domain Bacteria; kingdom Bacillati; phylum Actinomycetota; class Actinomycetes; order Streptosporangiales; family Streptosporangiaceae; genus Nonomuraea; species Nonomuraea sp. NPDC047529. The sequence goes on from NZ_JBEYTJ010000039.1 coordinate 43,864, forward strand.
GGGCGGCCAGGTGCGCCGGTTGGCGCGCTCGTTGACGCGCGAGTCGAAGCCGCAGCACAGCACCCCGGCGAACAGCTCCTCCGACTCCCCCGCCCGGACGCGGGCCGCGTCGACCTGCCGGGCCCGCATCCGCAGCACGGTCCTGGCCGCGGCCAGCGGGTCGCGGTGGGCCAGGCCCAGGGCGGCGGCGAAGTCGTTGCCGGTGCCGGCCGGGATGATGCCGAGCGGCACGTCGGTGCCCGCCACGGCCTGGACGGCCAGATGGACCAGCCCGTCGCCGCCGAAGGCGACCAGCGCGTCGGGACGCTCTGCGACGGCGGTGCAGGCACGTTCGAGCGCGTCGGCGGCGTCGGAGCCGACGATCACCGACAGCTCGGCGCCGCCGGCCCGCAACCGGCGGGCGACGGGTTCGAGCAGTCGCAGGGTGCGCCCGCCGCGCGCGGCGGGGTTGACGAGCAGGGCGATTTGGGGGGCCACGCCCGGAACCTATCGCCTATCGGGCGCCATCGGAATCCTCGGCCTCCGGCGGGACGTCCGCCAGCGGGGAGGCCTCGTCGTCGGACAGGTGCGAGAAGTCCTCGCCCGCGGGCCTGCGGCGCTCCCGCGCGTACATGAAGAGCTCGGCGAGGAAGTACAGGATGATCATCGGCGCGGCCAGCGCCATCATGGTGAGCGGGTCGCCACCGGGGGTGATGACCGCCCCGAACACGAACATCGCGAAGATCACCGTACGCCGGTGCTTCTTGACGGCCGCGTGGGACAGGACGCCGATGACGTTGAGGAAGACCAGCAGCAGCGGCAGCTCGAACGACACGCCGAAGATCAACAACATGATCAGGACGTAGTCGAGGTACTCGTCGATCGAGATCGTCGCGACGGTGTCCTCAAGGGAGAAGCTCAGCAGGATGCCGAGGCTGGTGTCCATGATGACGTAGGCCAGGCCGGCGCCGAACACGAACAGCGGGACCGCCAGCCCGAGGAAGGCGATCGAGTAGCGCTTCTCGTTGCGGTAGAGGGCAGGGGTGACGAAGGCCCAGATCTGGTAGAGCCAGACCGGTGAGGCCACCACGACGCCCACCATCGCCGAGACCTTCAGCGTGATGAAGAAGGACTGGAAGATGCCGTTGTAGACCAGGCTGCAGTGACCGTTGAGCTGGCGCGACTGCACCGTCTCGCAGTAGGGGGCGCGCAGCGCCTCCCACACCGGGTCGAACAGGATCCAGCCGACGACGATGCCCACGACCACCGCGAGAACCGCGATGAGCAACCTGTTGCGCAGTTCGCGCAGGTGCTCCATGAGCGGCATCCGGCCCTCGGGGTCGGGGGCCGATCCGGAATCGCTCGACCGTTTGAGCAGCGCCATTCGCAGTCCAGGGGTGAGGGAGGAGGAAGGGGGGTCAGCCTTGCTTGTCGGCCTGGGCGGCGGCGCTGGCGCGCAGCCGGGCGGCCTGCTCCTCTAGCTGGCGGGCCTGCTCCTCGGCCGACAGCGCGGGGGCCGGGGCGGGAGCGGGGGCCGGGGCGGGCGTGATCGGCTGCGGCGCGGGCTGCTGCGCCGGGGCCGGGGCCGGAGCCGCCTGGGCCTGGACCGTGGTGTGGGGCGTGTCGTCGTCGTCATCGCGGAGCTTGGCGGTCTCCGACTTGAAGATGCGCAGCGACCTGCCGACGCCTCTGGCCACATCGGGCAGCTTCTTGGCACCGAACAGCAGGACGAGCACGCCTGCGATGATCAGGAGCTCGGGAACTCCAAGGTTCGACATGAAACGTCCTTTATCAGCGAGTGCCGGTCTTCAGCCCCGATGGTACGCCCCCGGGGGCCGTGGTCTCATCTCCCCGGGGCGTCAATCTGGCCTGCATGGGCTCCAGACGCGCCTTCGCCGCGGCGACCTCCCGTTTCAGAGAACGTGCCGCGGCCGCGGCCCTCGCGCCCGCGACGCCGAGCACGGCCAGCCCGGCCAGGACCAGCCCGGCGGCCCAGAAGATCCACGTCATGACTGCTGAGCGTACAGGGCCAGGGCCCGCTCGGCCTCCTCGCGCACGGTCTCGGCCATCCGGGGCGGGGAGACGACCCGGCCGGTGTCGCCCAGCCGCAGCGCCAGCTTGACGATCCAGTCCTCGTCACGCGCCCGCAACGTGATCTTCAGCCGCCCTTCACCGAGCTCGGCGACCTCCTCGCACGGGTAGTACTCGGCCACCCACCGCCCGGCCGCGCTGACCTCCAGCTCGACCAGCTCGTCGGTCGGCGAGGGACGGAAGACGCCCCGGGTGACGTCGATCGGCTCGGCCTCCGCCGGCGGGTCGGCCGGCACGTCGAGCACGTCGACGCCGAGCACCCGGTCGAGCCGGAACAGCCGCATCGCCTCGGCCCGGTAGCACCAGCCCTCCAGGTAGGTGCGGCCGTCGACGACCACGACGCGGGTCGGGTCGACCTCGCGCGGGGTGACCTCGTCGCGCCCGGGCACGTAGTAGCGCAGCGACAGCCGGCGCCGGCCGGTGAGCCCTTCGCGCACCCGGCCGAGGGCGTCGGGGGCGGCCTCGACGTCGAAGGCGACCTGGCTGCTGACCGTGGCCGCGCCCTCGCCCGCGGCGCGCTCCAGCTTGGCCACCACGCGCGGCAGCGCGTCGCCGGCGGCCACGTCGGCGAGCTCGGGGGTGGCGGCCATCATGCGCAGCGCGACCAGCAGCGCGCTGGCCTCGTCGATGCCGAGGCGCAGCGGCCTGGCGATGGTCTCGGCGTTGTCGATGATGATCTCGCCGCCGTCCCAGGAGACGTCGATGAGGTCGCCGGGGGTGTGGCCGGGCAGGCCGCACATCCACACCAGTTGCAGGTCGTCGATGAGCTGCTTCTCGCTCAGCCCGAACACCTCGGCGACCTCGCCTACCTGCGCCCCCGGATGGGACATCAGGTACGGCACCAGCGCCAGCAGCCGGGGCAGCCGGTCGGCCGAACCGCTCATGCCAGGGTTCCCTTCAGTCGGCGGATGACGGCCTCGCGGGCGTCCGGCGGCCCGACCACCTGGACGTCGGCGCCGAGGCTGGCCATCCAGCCCGCGAGGCGTTCGGGGTCGGTGAAGGCCAGCTCGGCCTCGTCCCAGCCGTCCTCGCGCGGACGCACGGCCCTGGCGAGCTGGCGCAGGCCCTCGCAGCAGCCCCGGCGCACCCGGATGACGGCGACGCGCTCGTCCACCGGCTCCTCGGGGAAGCCGACCATGGCCCGCAGGTCGACGCCGTGGGGCACCTCGACGACGCCGGGGCGGCCGACGGCGCCGACCGGGCCGGTGATGCGGCTGAGGCGGAAGGCGCGCGGCGCGGCGCGGTCGCGGTCGAACCCGGCCAGGTACCAGCGCCCGCGCCGGCTGACCACGCCCCAGGGCTCGACGGTGCGGGCGCGCACGGTCTCGCTGCCGGAGGCGCGGTAGTCGAAGCGCACCACGCGGCGGTCGCGCACGGCGTCCCACAGGGCGGGGAAGGCCGGGTCGCGGGTGTCGACGCGCAGCTCAAGGGCGCCGCCGCCGATCGGGCCGCCGACCGGCTCGTCGGTGGCCACGCCGGCGGCGCGCAGCTTCAGCAGCGCCCCCGAGGCGGCCTCGGCCAGGCTGGCCCGCTGCCACACCTGCGCCGCCAGGCCGAGCACGGCGGCCTCGTCGGCCTCCAGGGTGATCTCCGGCAGCTCGTACGACTGGGGATCGATGCGGTAGCCCGGCTCGTCCTCCCACGGGTCGCGTACGACGTCGATGGGGATGCCGATCTCGCGCAACTCGTTCTTGTCGCGTTCGAACATGCGCTGGAACGCCTCGTCGCCGTCGCGGTCGTAGCCGGGAACCGCCTGGCGGATCTGCTCGGCCGACAGCGGGCGCCGGGTGGCGAGCAGGCAGATCACCAGATTCAGCAACCGCTCGGTCTTACGGCGCGACATCTGCCTCACTCCTCCTTCATCGACGCTACCCTGCCCCCGTGATCAGATGGCGCAAGGGCGAGGTTGTCCGGATCCGACGCGAGTGGCCGGGAGCGGTGGAGCTGGACGTCGCCGTACCCGAAGGTGAGTGCCGGGCACTGGCCTACCCCCCATTGGTGGGCCGCCCGGAACCCGGCGACGAGGTGCTGCTCAACACGACCGCACTCGCGATGGGTCTCGGTACGGGAGGTTACGCCATGGTGGTGGCCGTCCCGAACCGTTTGCCGCAAGATCCGGAGGGTCCGGGGCACCTGGTGAAGGCCCGCTACACCCCGCTGCAGGCCACGGTGCTGGGCGCCGACGAGCAGGATTCGGAGTTCCACGAGGTCCTGAGCGAGGCCGACGACCTGGCCGGGATGCCGGTGATCGTGGCCGATCTGCATTCCGCGCTGGCCCCGATCCTGGCCGGCCTGTACGACGGCGCCCCCGGCCTGCGGGTGGCGTACGTGATGCAGGACGGCGGCGCGCTGCCCGCCTGGTTCTCGATGTCGGCGGCCCGCCTGCGCGAGGTCGGCTGGCTGGCCGGGGTGGTCACGACGGGCCAGGCGTTCGGCGGCGACGTCGAGACGGTGACCGTGCACACCGGGCTGCTGGCGGCCCGGCACGTGCTGGCGGCCGACGTGGCGGTCGTCGCGCAGGGGCCGGGCAACCTGGGGACGGGCACCCGGTGGGGCTTCTCGGGCGTGTCGGCGGGCGAGGCGGTCAACGCCGCCGGGGTGCTGCGCGGCCGTCCGGTGGCGGCGCTGCGGGTCAGCGAGGGCGACGCCCGCGAGCGGCACGTCGGCCTCTCCCACCACTCGCTGACCGCCTACGGGCGGGTCGCGCTGGCGCCGGCCGACGTGGCGGTGCCGGAGCTGCCCGGCGCGTTCGGCGAGCGGGTGCGCGAGCAGGCCGGGCCGCTGGCGGCGCGGCACCGGCTGGTGCCGGTGCCGGTGGACGGCCTGCACGAGGCGCTGCGCGCCGCGCCCGTGAAGCTGTCCACCATGGGCAGGGGCCTGGAGGAGGACCTGGCCTACTTCCTGACCTCGGCGGCGGCGGGCAGGCTGGCGGCCTCGCTGCTGTCGTAGGAGTCCTTGTACGTGAACGCCTCGGGGCTCGGCCCCTCGGTCCTGAGGCGTTCCAGCCGCCGCATGCCCTCGGCCAGCGAGGGGATGTGCCCCTCGGGCACCCACCACATCACCATGTACGGCTCGGCCACGCGCAGGAACCACTCCCTGCGCCGGCGCAGCACGCCCAGGTGGACGCTGCGGTAGGTGAAGTCCCACAGGGTCTGCAGGGACTCCCACACCGAGAAGTTGATCAGCAGGTGGTCGCCGAAGTCGTGCACGACGGTGGCGGTGGGGTCGCTCTCGCTCTCCTTCATCCGCCACACGAAGCCGGGGGCCTCGTCGGCGACGGCGTTGACGGGTTCGAGCAGGGCGACGAACTCGGCGAGTTCGGGGGCGTCGATGGGCGCGCGCAGGTGCGCGACGTTGAGCTGGGCCAGATGCATGGGGCTCAGCACATCACTCTCGCGGCTTCTATGTCAATCTTCATTTGTTTTAGAAAGGGAGACGCAGCACTCCCCCGGCCGCGGATCCAGCCGCGCCCTGCCCGGATCCTCACCCATGCCCTCCAGCAGCCCCTGGCACAGCGCCAGGTTCATCGAGCACACCAGCAGCGGCTGCTCCTGGGACAGCAGGTGGAAGGGGCAGTTGCGCAGCCGCAGCGCGCCGCCCTCGTCGTAGGGTTCGTAGCCGCGCTCACGCAGCACACGGTCGACGGGCTCACCGGACCGCCCCCTGGCGAGGCGCGCGCCCGCCCGGCGGGCCGCCTGCTCGGCCTGCTCCTCGGCGCCCAGCAGCTCCACCACGTCGGCCAGCACCGAGGCGGGCGTCGCGTAGTCGCGCGGAGGCAGGCTGACCGTGCGCTCGCCCTTGGCCCTGCGGTAGACCTTGGCCGGGCGGCCGCTGCCGGGCCCCTTCCTGTCCTGGGGGCGGAAGCCGCTCTCCAGCAGCCCGGCCTCGACGAGCTTGTCGAGGTGGTGGCCGGCCAGCGTGCGGGACACGCCGGCGGCCTCGGCGGCCTCGCCCCGGCCGACGTCGCCGCCGCCGGCCGTCACGGCCTCGTACAGGCTGCGGCGCACGGGGTCGTGCAGCAGGCCGAGCGCCTGCAGGTCGTCGTCACTGCTCACAGCCGGAGTCTACGGAGCCTCAGTAGGCGGCCAGGACGTCCACGACGAAGACGAGGGTGTCGGAGCCCTTGATCCCGTACGCGGCGTGGCCGGGCGCGCCGTAGCCGTAGGCGGGCGGCACGATCATCAGCACCCGGCTGCCGACCGGCACCCCGACCAGCGCCTTGTCCCACCCCTTGATCACGGTGCCGTCGCCGATCTTGAACGCCTTCGGCAGGCCGGTCGGCCAGGTGCCGTCGAAGACCCGCCGCCGGTCCCAGACCGCGCCCTCGTACTGGGTGACCAGGAGCTGCCCGGCCTGCGCCGGACGCCCGCTCCCCCGCCTGAGCACCTTCGAGGCGAAGGCGCGCGGCGGCGCGGCGGACGGGATCGACAGCTCAGGACGGTCGTCACCGGTCACCCGCACCCCGGCCAGCGACCCGCCGGCGCTCTTGACCGAGGCGCCCTTGTGGTGGGCGCCCAGGATGTCCACGACGTAGAACAGGTCGTCGGCCGGGCCGACGCCGCGCGGCGGACTCGTGCCGAAGCCCTCCCCCGGCGGGATCGCCGCGATCACCCTGCTGCCCACCGTACGGCCGCGCAGCGCCCGGTCCAGCCCCGGCAGCAGCGAACCCACCGGGAAGGCCGCCGGGGTGCCCCGGTTGAAGCTGGAGTCGACCAGGCGGTTGTCGCGGCCGTCCCAGACGTGCGCGGTGTACTGGACGACCGCGACGTCGTCGTCGCCGAGCCGGTCGCCGCCGCCCGTGCTCAGCTCCTCGACCCGCAGGCCGGCGGCGGGCCTGCCGTCGGGGAAGACGATCGTGGGCCTGGCGCCGAACGCGCCGCCCACCTTCAGGTCGAGGTCGCCGGCCGTCGCGCCCGTGCATCCGGCGGCCAGCAGGAGCAGCGGCGCCAGCGACGGCACGATCGTACGGCGGCGCATCGGTCCTCCCACGACGAAGCGGCCCGGCGGCGGGAAGCCACCGGGCCACGAGATGCTACCGCGTCGTCGGAACGCCCGTCAGGAGATCGCCCGTCAGGAGATCGCCCGTCAGGAGGCCGCCAGCACGTCCACCACGAACACCAGCGTGCTCTTGGCGGGGATCTTGTCCTGGGCCTGGTCGCCGTAGCCGAGGTCCGGCGGGATGCTCATGACGACCCGGCTGCCGACCGGCACTCCGGCCAGGCCCTTCTGCCAGCCCTGGATCACGTTCGCGAGCGGGAACTCGGCCGGCTCGCCGCGCTCCCAGCTGGAGTCGAACTGGCTGTCGGTGCCCCAGATCTTGCCCGTGTAGTGGACGGTCAGCGTCTGGGTGGGCAGCACCTTGGCGCCGGTGCCCTCGATGACGGTCTTGACCACCAGCTCCTTGGACGGCTTCTTGTCCGTCTTGGTGGTCAGCGTGGGGGCCTTGTCCCCACCCGGGTTGACCACCTTGACGCCGTCGAGGCTCTGGCCGGTCTCCTTGCCCGTGGCCGCCTTCGGCACGGGAGGCCGGGCGCCGACCACGTCGAGCACGAACACCTTCGTCGGCTCGGCGCCGGCCGTGGCCTGCCCCTGCGGCGCCGAGTCGTTGGCCAGCACCGCCAGCAGCCGGCCGCCGTGCTTGACCTTGGTGAAGCCATCGCGCAGCACCTGCGGCAGCTGCTCGTTGACCGGGACGGTCTCGGGCTGCTTGGTGTCGTAGGAGGAGCCCTGGATCGCGTTGCCCTTGCCGTCCCAGTTGTAGACGGTCAGGTTGACGATCAGCTTGTCGCCGGTCTTGACCTCGGGGCCGGTGCCCGGCTGGATCACCTGGTAGGAGGACTTCGTCGCCGGCGAGCCGGCGGGGAAGGTCACCGTGGGCTTGGCGCCCACGTCGCCGGTGACCTTGAGCCCGGCCGAGCCGGTGCTGGTGGCGGCGCCTCCGTTCGCCCCGGCGTCGGTGTCGCCGCACGCGGCGGCGAAGAAGATCAGAGGCACGGCTGCCAGTACGGCCAGAGCGCGGCGCATGGATTTCCCTCGGAAAAGACGTCAGATTCGCGTCACCCTACCCGACATCGAGGTAGGGCCGAGGTAAACACCACGCCCCGGCCCGTTCCTCACATGCCCGCGATGAGCTTGTCGACCCGTTCGTCCACGCTGCGGAAGGGGTCCTTGCACAACACCGTGCGCTGGGCCTGGTCGTTCAGCTTCAGGTGAACCCAGTCGACGGTGAAGTCGCGCCGCTTCTCCTGCGCCTTGCGGATGAACTCGCCGCGCAGGCGCGCCCTGGTCGTCTGCGGCGGCACCGACTTGGCCTCGAAGATCTTCAGGTCGGAGGCCACCCGCTCGACCGAGCCGCGCTTCTGCAGCAGGTAGAACAGGCCGCGCTTGCGGTGGACGTCGTGGTAGGCCAGGTCGAGCTGGGCCACCCTGGGCGAGGACAGCGGCAGGTCGTACTTCTTGCGGTAGCGCTCGATGAGCTGGTATTTGGTCACCCAGTCGATCTCGCGCGAGACCAGGTCGAGGTCGCCGGTCTCGACCGCGCGCAGCGTGCGCTCCCACAGCTCCAGCACCCGGCGGGTGATGGCGTCGCCGCCGCGCCGGTCGACGAAGTCCTGGGCCTTGGACAGGTACTCCTGCTGGATCTCCAGGCTGGAGGCCTCGCGCCCGTTGGCCAGGCGCACCCGGCGGCGGCCCGTCATGTCGTGGGAGACCTCGCGGATGGCCCTGATCGGGTTCTCCAGGGACAGGTCGCGCATCACCGTGCCGGCTTCGATCATGCGCAGCACCAGGTCGGTCGCGCCGACCTTGAGCAGCATCGTGGTCTCGCTCATGTTGGAGTCGCCGACGATGACGTGCAGGCGGCGGAAGCGCTCGGCGTCGGCGTGCGGCTCGTCACGGGTGTTGATGATCGGCCGGGACCGGGTGGTGGCGCTGGAGACGCCTTCCCAGATGTGCTCGGCCCGCTGCGAGACGCAGTAGACGGCGCCGCGCGGCGTCTGGAGCACCTTGCCCGCGCCGCACACGATCTGCCGGGTCACCAGGAACGGGATCAGCACGTCGGCCAGGCGGCCGAACTCGCCGTGCCGGCCCACCAGGTAGTTCTCGTGGCAGCCGTAGGAGTTGCCGGCCGAGTCGGTGTTGTTCTTGAAGAGATAGATGTCACCCGCGATGCCCTCTTCGCGCAGGCGTTTCTCGGCGTCGACGAGAAGGCCCTCAAGGATGCGCTCGCCCGCCTTGTCGTGCGTGACGAGTTCGATGACGTTGTCACACTCGGGTGTTGCGTACTCAGGATGGCTGCCCACGTCGAGGTAGAGACGTGCGCCGTTGCGGAGGAAGACGTTGCTCGATCGGCCCCAGGACACGACCCGCCGGAACAGGTAGCGCGCGACCTCGTCGGGGGACAGCCTGCGCTGTCCCCTGAACGTGCAGGTCACGCCGTACTCGTTCTCCAGCCCGAAGATGCGACGATCCATCACCTCACACTATGCCCATGGATCGGCGATCGGGAGAGATCTTCACAGGTGTTTTCCGGCGGACGTCCCATTTGCCAGGTTTGTTGGATGGGCTTTACCAGGTCCGCGCCCGCCCCCGCGAAGCGCGGAGCCGGTTCACGGGGTGTAGATCTCCTGCACCTTGACGATCTTGCCCTGGTACACCGTGACGAGCGACGGCTGCCGCTGCTTGCTGTGCCGCTTGACCAGGACGGACGAGGGACAGCGCTTGGCCCCCAGGCCGGTGTTGCGGTCGACGGTCATGGCCGCCATCTCCGGCTTGCAGCCGTAGGCCGACAGGAAGACGACGTCCTTGGCGATCGGGGAGGCGTAGGCCGTCACGTCGCCCTCGGGCGGGCCGACGAAGTAGCCCTCGGTCTGCTTGGACCGCTTCCACTTGATGGGCTCGTACTCGGCGACGCCGCCGCGCACGTCGGTGATCCAGCCGCGCAGGATGCCGTTGTGGCGGGAGTGGATGCCCTTGGTGAAGTCGTGGCCGGGGTCGGCCTGGAAGCTCGTGCCGAAGATCGCGGGCTTCTTGTACGCCGGGTAGGCCGACGCGGTCGAGGTCGTTGCGGTGGCCGCGGTGGCCGCGTTGGCGGCGACGACGGAGGCCAGCAGCGCGGCGGCGACGGTGCCGCCGGCGAGGAGGGTGCGCATCGAAGTGTTCACGCTTGCTGAGATCCCACCTCGCGCCCCAGGGTTCACCGTCGCGCCAGTGATACCGCCCACCCGGCCCCCGCCCCCCCCGCGCCGGGGCCGCCGCCCGGCAGAGGGCGCGGGCCGCCGGGGCGGCCCTCGCCCTCTGCCGGTGGTCTTCGGGCCTTACAGCGGCCCTGACCCGTCGTCCACGTCGCCCTCAGGGCCCGTGGGCGGGCCGGTCGGGGGCGCGGCAGGCGGCGTCGTGGGCGGAGTGGCGGGCGGAGTGGCGGGCGGCTCCGAGTCGGACTCGGCCGGCGGGGTCGCGGGCGGAGTGGCGGGCGGCGTCACGGACGACGTGGTCCGGGCGAGCAGGCGCTCCAGCCGCGCGCCCGTCAGCCGCACGAACTTGCGGTGCTCACGGTTGCGGTCGAGCACCGCGACCTCCAGCTGCGCGACCGGCGGCCGCTCGCCGCCCGGCTCGGTGAGCGCCGCCAGCGCCACCTCCAGGGCGTCGGCCAGCGACATCGACTCGCGGTAGCGCTCCTTCAGCCGCCCGGCCACGGCGTCGGCCTGGCCGCCCATGGCCGCGAAGCCGTGCTCGTCGAACACCGAGCCGTCGAAGGTCAGCCGGTAGATGGCGTCGCCGTCGGGGGTGTCGCCGACCTCGGCGACGACGACCTCCACCTCCAGCGACTTGATCGACTCGGTGAAGATGCGGCCCAGGTTGGAGGCGTAGAGGTTGGCCAGGCCGCGGCCGGTGACGTCGGAGCGGTCGTAGGTGTAGCCGTTGATGTCGGCGTAGCGGATGCCGCCGAGACGCAGCTCCTCGAACTCGTTGTAGCGGCCGACGGCGGCGAACCCGATGCGGTCGTAGATCTCGCTGATCTTGTGCAGCGCCCGCGACGGGTTGGGCGCCACGAACAGGATGCCGTCGACGTACTGCAGCACGACGACGGACCGGCCCCGCGCGATGCCCTTGCGCGCGTAGTCGGCCTTGTCCCGCATGATCTGCTCAGGGGACGCATATCCAAAAGGCATGGACACGGGCAGTGGTCCTTTCTAGCGCAGCGGGGCGATGGGGCCGTCGGGCGAGATCATCCGGGCCTCCAGCATCTGTTCGACGTGGTCGGCCACCTGCTGATCGCTCAGCCTGCGGAAGCCGTCGGCGTCGATCACCGACACGATCGGCCAGATCTTCCTGGACACGTCGGGCCCGCCGGTCGCCGAGTCGTCGTCGGCCGCGTCGTAGAGGGCCTGGATCACCGTCATCACCATGTCGTCGGCCGAGGCGCCGTCGCGGTAGAGCTTCTTCAGCGAGCCGCGCGCGAAGATCGAACCGGAGCCGATGGCGTCGAACCTGTCACGCTCGTAGGGGCCGCCCGCCACGTCGTAGCTGAAGATGCGGCCCTGGTCGCGGTCGGGGTCGTAGGCCGCGAACAGCGGCACCACCACCAGGCCCTGCATCGCCATGCCGAGGTTGCCGCGGATCATGGTGGCCAGCCGGTTGGCCTTGCCCGCCACCGACAGCGTGCGGCCTTCCATCTTCTCGTAGTGCTCCAGCTCGACACGGTAGAGCCGGGCCATCTCGATGCCCGTGCTGGCCGTGCCCGCGATGCCCATGCACGAGTAGTCGTCGGCGCGGAACACCTTCTCGATGTCACGCTGCGAGATGATGTTCCCCGAGGTGGCCCGCCGGTCGCCCGCCATCACCACGCCGCCCGCGAAGGTGGCCGCCACGATCGTGGTCGCGTGCGGGACCTGGTCGCCGATCGGAGTGGCCAGCGCCTGGTGACGCTGTGGCAGCAACTCGGGCGCGTACGAGCCGACGAACTCGGTGAACGAGGAGTTCCCTGAGTTTCGGAAAAGCTGGTCCACCAGGCCGACGGGCAGATCCCTGTTAGGTGCCACGCGACTCCCTCCCAACATCAGTGTCTCTAGGCCGACCCTACTCATGTTGCGTTGCTGTCTGCACTTCCCACGATCAGCTCACGGCGAACCGTTCATCAGATCGTTTCTTTACGCCCGCCACACCCCGTGCAATTGTCGGTATGTCTGCACGTCCTGAACAGGAGGCCGACTTGCGACTCCCCAGCCGGCCCGCGCTCGTCGCGGCAGCCGCCGTCCTGGCCCTCACCTCCTGCGGCTCCGGCACCCAGTCCGGGGGCAGCATCACCCTCACCATCACCGCCAACTCCATCGAGGGCGGCAAGAACTCCGAGTCCGCCGCCTGGATCAAGAAGTGGGTCATCCCCGAGTTCGAGAAGACCCATCAGAACGTCAAGGTGCTCTTCCAGGGCAACGGCGTGGACGACGAGCAGTACAAGACCAAGATCGCTCTCGACCTCAAGTCCAGGACCGGGGCCGACGTCATCGACCTGGACGGCATCTGGGTCGGCGAGTTCGCCCAGGCCGGATACATCAAGCCGCTCACCGAGGTCGGCGGCGCCGGCGTCGAGCAGTGGGAGGGCTGGTCGCAGATCCCGCAGGCCGTCCAGGGCCTCGGCATCTTCGACGGCAAGAAGTACGGCCTGCCTCAGGGCACCGACGGCCGGGTGCTGTTCTACAACAAGGCGCTGTTCAGGAAGGCCGGGCTGCCCGAGACCTGGCAGCCGACCAGCTGGCAGCAGATCATCGACGCCGGCGTCAAGCTCAAGGCCGCCGGGGTGCCCACGCCCGTCCAGATCGACGCCGGCACCGCCATGGGCGAGGCCACCACCATGCAGGGCGTGCTCCCCCTGCTGGCCGGCGCCGGGTCGGAGATCTACGCCTCGGGCAAGTGGGCCGGCGCCTCCCAGGCCGTCAAGGACGTCCTGGGCTTCTACCAGCAGATCTACGGCGGCAGCGGGCTCGGCGACCCCAAGCTCCAGCAGGAGGCCAAGGGCCGCGACAAGTCCTTCGCCCAGTTCGCCGCCGGGAAGATCGCCATCCTGGCCGAGAGCGACTACTTCTGGCGCTCGGTCATCGAGCCCAAGGCCGGGGTCGCCCCCATGCCCGACCGCGACCAGGTCGTCGGCTACGCCAAGATCCCGGCCAGGCAGCCCGGCGGCGGAATCCGCGGCCAGGACTTCGTGAGCATGTCGGGCGGGGCCGTACGCGTGCTCAACCCCTTCTCCAAGAACCCCAAGCTGGCCTGGGAGCTGCTGGCCTTCATGCACTCTGCGGCCGCGACCAAGTCGCAGCTGGCCGGGCAGGCCCGCATCAGCTCCCGTACCGACGTCAACGAAGAGGTGCTGACCGCCGACCCCATGCTCAAGTACGTGGCCGACGAGGTGCTGCCGGTCACCGCCTACCGTCCGGGACTGGCCGTCTACCCGCAGGTCTCGACCGCGTTGCAGGAGGCCACGGCGGCCGTGGTCGGCGGCAAGAGCGCGGACGAGGCGGCCGCGGCGTACCAGGGCAGGCTGGAGGGACTGGTCGGTGGCGCGGCCAACGTCGGCGGCTGACGCCGCGGGGCTGGGCCGGGGCAGGGCGGTCGCGTTCGTCCTGCCCGCCCTGGTCCTGATCGGCGTCTTCCTGCTCTTCCCCGCCCTGTGGACCGTCTACCTCGGCCTGACCGACTACCGGCTGACCGGCCTGGCCGCCGCCGACCCCCAGGTCGTCGGGCTCGACAACTACGCCACCGCGCTGGCCGACCCGCGTTTCCTGTCCTCCCTGTGGCTCACCCTGCTGTACGTCGGCGGCTCGGCCGTCGTCGGGCAGGCCGGGCTGGGGTTCGCCCTGGCCTGGATCCTGCGCTCCCGGACCGGCCCGCTGCGCAGGATCGTCGAGGGCGCGGTGCTGCTGTCGTGGATCCTGCCCAGCACCGTGGTCGGCATGTTGTGGTTCGCGCTGCTCGACCGCGACGACGGCACGCTCAACGCCCTGCTGCACACGCCCGGGTTCGCCTGGCTGCTGGACTACCCGCTGCTGTCGATCATCGTCTTCAACGTGTGGCGCGGCACCGCGTTCTCGATGATGCTCTACTCGGCCGCCCTGGAGAACGTACCGCCCTCGCACCTGGAGACCGCCCGGCTGGCGGGCGCGAGCGTGCCGCAGCAGCTGCGCGACGTGGTGCTGCCCACGATCAGGCGGCACGTCCTGACGAACCTGCTGCTGATCAGCCTGTGGACGTTCAACGACTTCACGCCGTTCGTGCTGACCGGCGGCGGGCCCGAGGGCCGCTCGGAGATCCTGCCCGTGTACGTCTACCGCGTCGCCCTCCAGGACGGGCAGCTCGGCGTCGGGGCCGCCATCTCCTTCCTCATCCTGCTGATCAACCTCGTCTTCGCCCTGGCCTACCTGCGGCTGCTGCGCGGCCGTCGCCGCGCGCCGGAGGCCGCCGCCGCCGGAGGACCGCCCGCATGATCCGTCACACCGTCGGGCGGCTGGCCGCAACCGTCGTCGTCGCCGTCGTCCTGGCCTTCTTCGCGCTGCCCATGCTCTGGCTGGCCAGCGCGCCCTTCGACGACACGCCCACGATCACCACGTCGATCCCCGAGTTCACGTTGCGCAACTTCGCCGCCGTCCTGGACAACCCGTACGCGCTGGGCTCGATCCGCAACTCCCTCATCCAGGGCGGCGGGGCCGCGCTGCTGGTCGTCGTCCTGTCGGCGCTGGCCGCGTACGCGCTGTCGCGGGTGCGGCTGCCCGGCCGCGACGTCCTGCTCTACCTGCTCCTGCTGCTGTCGTCCGTGGTGACCGGCACGGCGGCGATGGTGCCGATCTTCGAGCTGGCCACCCGGCTCGGCCTCATCGACACCCATCTCGGCGTCATCCTCGTGGTCTCGGCCGGGCTGCTGCCCGCCGCGATCTTCATCCTGAAGGACTTCATGGACGAGACGCCCACCTCCTACGAGGAGTCGGCCCGCGTCTTCGGCGCCTCCTCGCTGCAGATCCTGCGGCACATCGTGGTCCCGCTCGTCCGGCCCGGCCTGGCCACCATCGCCGTGTGGGCGCTGGCCAGCGTGTGGGGCGGGTTCCTGTTCCAGTTCATCCTGCTGCGCGACCCCGACAAGGCGCCCGGCTCGATCATCCTCTACACGCTCTACACCGAGGGCGGCGCGCCCAGGCTCGACCTCATCTCCGCCTTCTCCCTGCTGTACTCCCTGCCGGTGGTGCTGATGTACCTGTTCGTCTCCCAGCGGTACGGCTTCCGCTTCCACGGAGGAATCAAGCGTTGATCTCCCTGCACGGCCTGACCAAGGTGTTCCCCGGCGGGGTACGCGCGCTCGACGACCTCGCGCTCACCGTCGCCGACGGCGAGTTCTTCGCCCTGCTCGGCCCCTCCGGCTGCGGGAAGACCACCCTCCTGCGCAGCATCGCCGGCCTGGAGACCCCCACCTCCGGGACCATCGCCATCAATGACCGGGACGTCACCGCGCTGCCGCCGGGCGAGCGCGACGTCGCCATGGTCTTCCAGGACTACGCGATCTTCCCCCACATGGACGTCACCGCCAACATCGCCTACCCGCTGCGCATCAAGAAGGTGCCCCGCGCCCGGCGGGTGGAGAAGGCGGCCGAGGTCGCGGCCCGGCTCAGCCTCACCGAGCTGCTGCTGCGGCGTCCGGCCGAGCTGTCGGGCGGACAGCAGCAGCGGGTGGCGCTGGCCCGCGCGATCGCCTGCCATCCGGCCGCGTTCCTGTTCGACGAGCCGCTGTCCAACCTCGACGCCCGGCTGCGCCTGGAGGCCCGCACCTTCCTCAAGCGGCTGCAGCGGGAGCTGGCCGTCACCACTGTGTTCGTCACCCACGACCAGGCCGAGGCGCTCGCGCTCGCCGACCGCATCGCCGTCATGTCCAAGGGCTCGATGATCCAGGTCGGCACCCCGTCGGAGATCTTCCACCGGCCGGCCACCACGTTCGTGGCCTCCTTCATCGGCTCCACTCCGATGAACCTGCTGCCCGCCCAGGTCACCGACTCCGGGCTCAAGGTGGCCGGCGCCCTTCGCCCGCTGCCCGAGGGCCTGGCCCCGGACGACGACGTCCCGGTGACGTACGGCGTACGCCCGGAGTACATGGACCTGTCCCCCGCCGAGCGCCCCGACGCCTTCCCCGGCGTGGTCTCCGTCCTGGAGAACATGGGCACCCACACCCTCATCACCCTGGAGTCCCCGGGCGGGCTCATCCAGGCCGTCGTGCCCGAGGGCGAGGAGCCGCCGCTCGGCGCCTCGCGCTGGGCCGTGCCGCGCCGCGCCCTGGTCTACCGCGACGACCGGCTGCTGTGAGCCCGGCCCGCATACTGGACCCATGGCCAGGTCCTGGATCCTGCACGTCGACCTCGACCAGTTCATCGCCGCCGTGGAGCTGCTGCGCCATCCCGAGCTGCGCGGCAGGCCCGTCGTGGTGGGCGGTTCCGGCGACCCCACCCAGCCCCGCACGGTCGCCGCGACCGCCACCTACGAGGCCCGCGAGCACGGCGTGCACTCCGGCATGCCGCTGCGCACCGCGCTGCGGCGCTGCCCCGAGGCCGTCTTCCTGCCCAGCGACCCGCCCGCCTACGAGGCCGCCTCCGAGCGGGTCATGGCCGCCCTGCGCGAGCTGCCGGTGCTCGTGGAGGTCTGGGGCTGGGACGAGGCGTTCGTCGGAGCCACGACCGACGACCCCGAGGCGCTGGCGGGCGACCTGCGGCGGGTCGTGCTCGACCGCACCACGCTGAGCTGCTCGGTCGGCATCGGCGACAACAAGCACCAGGCCAAGCTCGCCTCGGCGTTCGCCAAACCCGCCGGGATCTACCGCCTGACCGGCGAGAACTGGGCGGAGGTGATGAACGACCGCCCGACGGACGCGCTGTGGGGCATCGGCGCCCGGACCGCGAAGAAGCTCGCCGGGCTCGGCCTGCGCACGGTCGCCGACCTGGCCGCCGCCGACCCGGCCGCGCTGGCCGGCGTCTTCGGGCCGGTCAACGGCCCCTGGTACCACTACCTGGCCCTCGGCAGGGGCGAGGCCGAGGTGGTCACCACCCCCTGGGTGGCCCGCGGTCACAGCCGCGAGACCACGTTCCCCCGTGACCTTACCGATCGCGACGCCATCGCCGGCCACGTGGCCGATCTCGCCGGGCAGGTCGCCCGCGACGCGGCCGCGGAGGGGCGTCTCTGCGCGCGGGTGACGGTCAAGGTGCGCTTCGCCCCGTTCCTGACGCGCACCCGGCAGTCCACGCTCCCGGCGCCGACGGCCGATCCCGGCACGCTGACCCGGGCGGCGCTCGCCGTGCTGGGCCGCTTCGACCTCGACCGGCCGGTCAGGCTGCTCGGCGTGGCGGTCGAGTACACCGCCCCCGAGGAGTGAGCCCCGGCCGGGACGGCCGGGGCTCATCCTTCCCCATGGTCAGAGCGGTGAGGACAAGGCTTCGTCAGCCCTACTCGCCACCCTTTTGCACATAGGAACGCACGAATTCCTCTGCGTTCTCTTCGAGCACTTCGTCGATTTCGTCCAGGATCGCGTCGACATCGTCAGTGAGCTTCTCCTGTCGCTCCTGCACGTCCGGCGCCGCCGAGGCCTCGGTCTCCTCAACTTCGGCCTCACGCCGGCCGGTCTGCTTCTGCCCGCCGGTGTCCTTGGTTGCCATGTCCTACCTCCGCTTGGGGGACTGCCTCTAAGGCATATCTTCCCCGAACCTGACGACATTTCGCGTCGAACAGCCTGCGATCTTGGCGGCTTGACTGGATAGCACTCCTATCCAATAATGGATGCACCTATACACAAGGAGATCCCGACATGTCACCTTCTTCGCTGAGCACGGCAGGTGTGCTCCTCATCACAGTCCCGGGCGTCGCGTTCGGCGGCGTGACCCTGCTGCGATTCCTCATGCGCAACGAACCGGGCTACCTGGACAACCCCGTCCGCAGGGGGCTGTGGCGGGCCGGGCACGCGCACGCCGGCGTCCTGGTGCTGTTCAGCCTGGTCGCGATGCTGTACGTGGACCAGGCGAGCCTTCCGGACGGCGTGAAGGCGTTGACGCGGACGCTCATCGTCGCCGCGCCCATCCTGATGCCGCTGGGCTTCTTCCTGTCGGTGGTGCGGCCGCGCGACACCAAGCCCAACCGGCTGATCTGGCTGACCGCGGTGGGCGGCGCGTCGCTGGCCGTGGGCACGCTGACGCTGGGGATCGGCCTGCTGTGAGCCCCCGGGGGCGGCCCGGGGCCGCTCTACTCCCCGGTGCCGGTCAGCGCGGCGACCAGGTCGGCCGCGGTGCGGCAGCGGTCGAAGAGCTCGCCGACGTGGGCCTTGGTGCCACGCAGCGGTTCGAGCGTGGGCACGCGCTGCAACGACTCCCGGCCCGGGATGTCGAAGATCACCGAGTCCCAGGAGGCGGCGGCCACCGACTCGCTGTACTGGCTCAGGCAGCGCCCCCGGAAGTAGGCGCGGGTGTCGGTCGGCGGCAGCTCGATCGCGCGCTCGACCTCTTCCTCGCTGATCAGGCGCTGCATGCGCCCGCGCGCCACGAGCCGGTTGTACAGGCCGCGGTCGGGGCGGATGTCGGAGTACTGGAGATCGACGAGCTGCAGCCTCGGGTGGGACCAGGGCAGGCTGTCGCGGGTGCGGTAGCCCTCCAGGAGCTCCAGCTTGGCGACCCAGTCCAGCTCGCGCGAGAGCTGCATCGGGTCCTCGGCCAGGCGGGTGAGCACCG
Source organism: Nonomuraea sp. NPDC047529 (assembly GCF_040642995.1). Taxonomy (NCBI): domain Bacteria; kingdom Bacillati; phylum Actinomycetota; class Actinomycetes; order Streptosporangiales; family Streptosporangiaceae; genus Nonomuraea; species Nonomuraea sp. NPDC047529. Next base: position 62,670 of record NZ_JBEYTJ010000039.1, read on the forward strand.
ACTCCCAGCGGTCGAGGACGTCCTTGTTCATCTCGTCCTGGGCGGTGCCGCGTTCCTCGACGTACTTGCGGGCCTGCTCCAGGTACTCCATCTGGAGCTGCACGGCGGTGAGCCTGCGGCCGTCGCGCATCGGGATCTCGTAGCGGCAGCTCGGGTCGTGGCTGACCGCCCGCAGCGACTGGACCGGGTTCTCCACGGCCAGGTCGCGGGTGAGGAAGCCCTCCTCGATCATGGCCAGGACGAGCGCGGTGGAGCCCAGCTTGAGATAGGTGGAGATCTCCGACATGTTGGCGTCGCCGATGATCACGTGCAGCCGGCGGTACTTCTCGGGGTCGGCGTGCGGCTCGTCGCGGGTGTTGATGATGGGCCGCTTGAGCGTGGTCTCCAGGCCGACCTCGACCTCGAAGAAGTCGGCGCGCTGGCTGATCTGGAAGCCCTCGCCGCGGGAGTCCTGGCCGATGCCGACCTTGCCCGCGCCGGTGACGACCTGCCGGGAGACGAAGAACGGCGTCAGGTGCCGGACGATGTCGGCGAACGGCGTGGCGCGCCGCATCAGGTAGTTCTCGTGGCAGCCGTAGGAGGCGCCCTTGGCGTCGGTGTTGTTCTTGTAGAGCTGGATCGGCGCGTTGGACGGGACCGCCGAGGCGCGGGTGGCCGCGTCGTACATGACGCGCTCGCCGGCCTTGTCCCAGATGACCGCCGCCCGCGGGTTGGTGCACTCCGGCGAGGAGTACTCCGGGTGGGCGTGGTCGACGTAGAGCCTGGCCCCGTTGGTGAGGATGACGTTGGCCAGCCCGAGGTCCTCGTCGGTGAGCTGGCTGGGATCGGCGACCTCGCGGGCCAGGTCGAAGCCGCGCGCGTCGCGGAGCGGGTTCTCCTCCTCGAAGTCCCAGCGCGCTCTGCGCGCGCGGGCCGCCGAGGCGGCCAGGTAGGCGTTCACGACCTGGGAGGAGGTCACCATCGCGTTGGCGCCTGGCTGACCTGGTACGGAGATGCCGTATTCGGTCTCGATGCCCATCACCCGACGCACCGTCATGCAACACCCTCTGTTCGTCCGGATCTGCCTATCCGCCGTTTATATGCCCGAGCCTATGCCCTTCACAGTGCCCCGAGGCCACAGAGTTATGGCACCGACGCCTTTTCAATCTGTACGGCGGAGCTTGTTGTGATTTGCGGGGATCTGCGGGGCTTGAGTAGTCGCTGGATCGGCCGTTCGGCAAAGGAGTAGATCAGATACGACAGCACGACGGCGGCCACGGTCGTGACCAGGGCCACCGTCCAGGGGGGCAGGTCGCCGGTGAGCAACGGGATGAGCGCCGCCGCGGTGACCCCATGGAAGAGGTAAAGCGGGTAAGTGGTGGCCCCGAGCGCGGTGAGCGTCTTCGAGGGTTTGAGCCGGATCAGGCCGAGGGCGACCAGGGCCATGGCGATGAAGATCAGGGTGATGGTGACGATCACGCTGGTGTCGGTGACGGGCATGTTCTTGAACCCGGCGGCGTCGATCCGGCGGTGCACGCGGCCCAGCGCGGCGGGGATGGCCATGGCGTACCCGGCGGCGACGTACAGCCACGGGAGCAGGGCCTTGCGGTTGCGGTGGATGAGATACAGGGCCATGCCGGCGACGAAATAAGGGGCGTAGTCGGGCATGAGGATCTCGTTCAGCAGGTCGTTCTCGATCATCCTGGCGGCCAGCGCGGCGGCCAGCCAGACGCCCGAGAAGACCAGCACCCGCCCGTACGTGACGCCCACGATCACCAGGATCGCGATCAGCAGGTAGAAGCGCAGCTCGGCCCACAGCGACCAGTAGACGCCGCTGGCGTCGGCCACCTTGAACAGCCGCTGGAACATGGTGGCGTTCACCAGGTACTGGCCTGGTGAAAGTTTTGGGTCCAGCGCGGTGGCGCCGGTCAGCCCGTACAGGGCCGCCACGGCGCCGAGGCTCAGCCAGTACGCCGGATACAGGCGCACCAGCCGCGACCGGGCGAACGCCCCGAGCCCCCGCCCCCAGACCGTCATGAGGATGACGAACCCGCTGATGACGAAGAACAGCTCCACGCCCAGGATGCCCAGCCCGGCGAAGGGCGCGAGCGGGGGGAACAGCGCGGCGGGCCTGGCCCCCCAGACCGAGGCGAAGGCCACCAGATAGTGGAAGGCGACGACCGCCAGGGCGGCGATGAAGCGCAGGAGGTCGAGTTCGGCCAACCGGCCGTCTCCCCGAGCATGCTTTGGCCGGTTAGGTTGGTGCACGCCCTTTTGACGACCCTGTGATCACTTTGGTTCCACAGGTCCCTCTGTTCCCACCAGCAACACGCGTGATGCGGGGCCCAGAGCGATCGCCTCGCGGGTGCCCGGGTCGAGGGCGAGCAGCCCGGCGGCCCCCGCCGCGCCGCACTCCGACAGCGCCACCCCGCGCCTGGCCAGCAGGGCGGCGGCCTCGGCGGCCTGCTCGTCGGCCACGGTGACGAACAGGTCGGCCTGACGGCGCAGCAGGTCGAAGGCGATCAGGGACGGTTCCAGGCAGTCGAGCCTGCCCAGCCGGGTCGGCGCGCCGGCCGAGTGCACCGGCTCGCCCGCGCGGGCGCTCTCCAGCAGGCAGGGCGCGCCGTCGGGCTCGACCACGACGATCCTGGGCAGCTCGCCCCACCGGTCGCGCGTGTACCCGGCCGCGGCGGCGGCCAGCCCGCCGACCCCGGCCTGCACGAACACGTGCGTCGGCGGGATCTCGATCTCGTCGAACAGGACGGTGTAGCCGCGCATGACGTCCAGCGGGATGTCGTGGTAGCCCTCCCAGGAGGTGTCGGCGACCAGGCGCCAGCCGTGCTCCTGGGAGGCGTGCAGGGCGGCGGCCAGGCTCGCGTCGTAGTCGTCGCCCTCGCGGACGACGTCGGCGTCCAGGGCGCGCAGCCGGTGCGCGAACGGCTCGGGGACCTGGTGGCTGAGGTAGACGACGCAGCGCGCGCCGAGCTCCCTGGCCCCGGCCGCGACCGAGATGCCGTGGTTGCCGGCGCTGGCGCAGACGTACGTGGTGCCGCCGCCGTCGCGTTCGGACAGCCGGTGCACGGCGTAGGCCCCGCCGAGCGCCTTGAAGCTGCCCAGGCCCATGCGGCCGCTCTCGTCCTTGACGTGCACGGTGCCCGCCCCGGCCAGGTCGGTCAGGGTGTGCACGGGCGTGGGCCGGTAGGCCGGGTGCCGGGCGAAGTGCGCGCGGGCCTGCCGGGCGTGCCCGACGCCGATCAGCTCGCGGTCGCGTTCGGTGGAGGGCGTGCGGCCGGGGTTGAAGAAGTGCATGATCGCCATGCTAGGACGGGCCGGGCGTCGTTCCCCGGCACCCGGGCGGGTGTCACGTGGAGCGGTCGCGGGCGGCGGCCACGGCGGCCTGGCCGAGGCTGAGCCCGCCGTCGCCGGGCGGCACCCGGGTGTGGGTGAGCACCCGGAACCCGGCCGCGCGCAGGCGCTCGACGGTCCGTTCGAGCAGCAGCGCGTTCTGCAGGACGGCGCCCGACAGCGCCGTGGTGTTCAGGCCCGTGCCGTCCCTCAGCATGACGCAGCAGCGTACGACGGCGTCGGCCACGCCGTTGTGGAAGCGGCCCGCGATCGTGCCGGGGCCGATCCCGGCCGCGACGTCGGCGGCGGCGGCCCGTACGAGGTCGGCGGCGTGCACGACGAGCAGGTCGCCCTCGGTGATGGTGGCCGCGTACGAGCCGGTCTCGGCGGGGTCGGCGCGCTGTTCGAGCTCGGCGGCCGCCTGCCCCTCGTAGGTGACGGTGTCGCGGATGCCGAGCAGCGCCGAGACGGCGTCGAACAGCGGGCCGGCGCTGGAGGTCATGGGCGCGCCCACCCCGGTACGGGTCCGGGCGAGCACGTCGGGCCAGTGGGCGGCGTTGCGGCGGACGACGTCCAGGCCCGGGTGCTCGTCGCGCAGATAGGCGGCGGCCATGCGCCACGGCTGGCGGACCGCGGCCGCGCCGCCGGGCATCGGGACCAGGGCCAGGTGGCCGAGCCGGGTGCAGGAGGCCAGGTCGGCGCGCAGGAACTCGCCGCCCCACAGCGTGCCGTCGAGGCCGTGGGCGGGCCCGTCGAGCGCCACCCCGATCACCGGGCCCGTCTCGCCGTTGTCGGCCAGGCAGGAGGCGATGTGGGCGTGGTGGTGCTGGACGCCGACTAGCTCGACGCCGGTCAGCTCCAGGGCGTGCCTGGTGGACAGGTAGCCGGGGTCGAGGTCGTGGGCGACGACCTCGGGGCGGATGTCGAACAGGCCGCAGAAGTGGTCGATGCCCTCGACGAAGGAGCGCAGGGTCTCCTGGTCGTCCAGGTCGCCGATGTGCTGGGACAGGAAGGCGCGCCGGCCGCGTACCAGGCAGAAGGTGCTGCCCAGCTCGGCGCCGCAGGCCAGCACCGGGCGGGGCGCGGGACGGCGCAGCGTGAGCGGCTCGGGCGCGTGGCCGCGGGCGCGGCGCAGCACGGTGTGCCCGCCGGACCACGGGCGCAGCACGGAGTCGTCGGCGCGCACGTGGATGGCCCGGTCGTGCACGAGGAAGGCGTCGGCGATGCCGCCGAGCCGGGTGACGGCGTCGGCGTCCTCGTGGGCGATGGGCTCGTCGCAGACGTTGCCGCCGGTCAGCACCATGGGCTCGGCCAGCTCCCGGAGCAGCAGGTGGTGCAGCGGCGTGTAGGGCAGCATCAGGCCGAGGTCGCGCCTGCCGGGCGCGACCGCGTCGGCGACCGGCGCGCCGGGCAGCCGGGGCAGCAGCACGACCGGGCGGGCGCGGCCGGTGAGCAGTTCGGCGGCCTGTCCGTCGACCGCGCACAGGCGGCGGGCCTGGTCAAGGTCGGCGACCATGACGGCGAACGGCTTCTCCGCGCGGTGCTTGCGGGCCCGCAGGGCCGCGGCGGCCTCCTGGTGGGCGGCGGGCACGGCCAGGTGGAAGCCGCCCAGGCCCTTGACGGCGACGACGCGGCCGGCCCGCAGCAGGCTCGCGCAGGCGGCGATCGGGTCGCCGCACAGGTCGGCGCCGCGCGCGTCCAGCAGACGCAGGGACGGGCCGCAGGCCGGGCAGCAGGTGGGCTCGGCGCGGAAGTGGCGGTCGCCGGGGTCGTGGTACTCGGCCGAGCAGTCGGCGCACATCGCGAACCCGGCCATGGTGGTCAGCAGCCGGTCGAAGGGCACGCCGCGCACGACGGTGAAGCGCGGCCCGCAGTTGGCGCAGGCGACGAACGGGTAGCGGTGGCGGCGACCGGCCGGGTCGGCCAGCTCACGCAGGCAGTCGTCGCAGGTGGCCAGGTCGGCCGGGACGAGGGCGCGGCGCGGGCCGGCCGGGTCGCCGGCGGTGATGGTGAAGCCCCGGTGGCCCGCGGGCGCGCCGCTGACCACGGTGACGCTCTCGATCTCCGACAGGGCCGGCGCGTCGCGCTCCAGCGCGGTCAGGAACTCCTCGACCCCCGCCAAGGCGCCCTCGACCTCGATGAACACCCCCTCGACGTCGTTGCGCACGCGTCCGGCCAGGCCGAGTCTGCTGGCCAGCGAATACACGAAGGGGCGGAAGCCCACGCCCTGGACGACGCCTTCGACGCGGACGTCCACCCGTTTGCGGACTGTCACAGGCCCCAGTGTGCGCCTCGTCGAGCCTGCTTGTACGGCGGATGACGCGTGTCGCGCGCCCCTTCTGACGGCAGGCGCCCCACGGCTCTCCCGGCGAGCGCCCCACGTCGGGCCCGGCGAGCCCCCCGCGGGCGCACAGCGGACATGGAAAGGGCCGCGCGGTCGGCCGCGCGGCCCTTTCCAGCTGCTTCCCTACAGGTACTGGCCGGTGTTGGCGACCGTGTCGATCGAACGGCCGGCCTCGGTGCCCTGCTTGCCGGAGACCAGCGTGCGGATGTAGACGATCCGCTCGCCCTTCTTGCCGGAGATGCGGGCCCAGTCGTCGGGGTTGGTGGTGTTGGGCAGGTCTTCGTTCTCGGAGAACTCGTCGACGCAGGCGGTGAGCAGGTGCTGCACCCGCAGACCCTTCTGGCCGCTCTCCAGGAACTGCTTGATGGCCATCTTCTTGCCCCGGTCGACGATGTTCTGGATCATCGCGCCCGAGTTGAAGTCCTTGAAGTAGAGGACTTCCTTGTCACCGTTGGCGTAGGTCACCTCGAGGAAGCGGTTCTCCTCGCTCTCGGTGTACATGCGCTCGACCACACTCTGGATCATGCCGTGGATGGTCGCCTCGCGAGAGTCGCCGTGCTCGGACAGATCGTCGGGGTGCAGGGGAAGCTCGGCCAGCAGGTACTTGGAGAAGATGTCCTTGGCCGCCTCGGCGTCGGGCCGCTCGATCTTGATCTTCACGTCCAGGCGGCCGGGCCGCAGGATCGCGGGGTCGATCATGTCCTCGCGGTTGGAGGCGCCGATCACGATGACGTTCTCCAGGCCCTCGACGCCGTCGATCTCCGACAGCAGCTGAGGGACGATGGTGTTCTCCACGTCGGAGGAGACGCCGGAGCCTCGGGTGCGGAAGATCGAGTCCATCTCGTCGAAGAACACGATCACCGGGGTGCCCTCGGAGGCCTTCTCACGAGCCCGCTGGAAGACCAGGCGGATGTGCCGTTCGGTCTCGCCGACGTACTTGTTGAGCAGCTCCGGGCCCTTGATGTTGAGGAAGAAGCTCTTGCCCGACTGGCCGGTCTTCTCGGCGACCTGCTTGGCCAGCGAGTTGGCGACCGCCTTGGCGATGAGCGTCTTGCCGCAGCCGGGCGGGCCGTAGAGCAGCACGCCCTTCGGGGGACGGAGCTTGTGCTCGCGGAACAGGTCGGCGTGCAGGTAGGGCAGCTCGATGGCGTCCCTGATCTGCTCGATCTGCCGCATGAGCCCGCCGATCTCCTCGTAGGAGATGTCGGGGACCTCCTCGAGGACGAGCTCTTCGACTTCGGACTTGGGTATGCGCTCGTAGACGTAGCCGGAGCGGGGTTCGAGCAGGAGCGAGTCACCGGCCCTGATGGGCTGGCCGACCAGCGAGTCGGCCAGTCGCACGACGCGCTCCTCGTCGGCGTGCGAGATGACCAGGGCCCGCTTGCCCTCGTCCAGCAGTTCCTTGAGCATGACGATCTCGCCGACCTCTTCGTAGCCGAGTGCCTCGACCACGTTGAGCGCTTCGTTGAGCATGACCTCCTGGCCACGCCTCAGCGAGTCGACGTCGACGGCGGGGCTGACGTTCACCCGGAGCTTGCGCCCTCCGGTGAACACCTCGATCGTGCCGTCTTCTCGGGCTTCAAGGAAGGTGCCGAAGCCGGACGGCGGCTGCGCCAGCCGGTCGACCTCCTCCTTGAGAGCGACGATCTGGTCCCTGGCCTCCTTGAGTGTGGCCACCAGGCGCTCGTTCTGGCCGGTCACGGCCGCGAGATTCGCCTGTGCCTCATGGAGACGCTCTTCGAGGACTCTGGCCTGACGGGGTGACTCGGCCAGCTTCCGCCTCAGCGCGGTGATCTCCTCCTGCAGGAAGGAGACCTGTGTTGAAAGATCAGCGACCTCCCGTTCGCGCTGCGCGGCTCGAGCCTCAGCATCATCGCGAGCTGCCACGCCCCGTCACCTCCTTCCCAGTCGAGGGCGACTACTAAGGACCTTACCTATCTCGGGCCCCTCCGTAACCTGGCCGGGCAGTGTTCGTCGAGTGACATGCAGTATTCGGTGAATAATCCCCAATGGTGCGTTTAATACTCCCAGCATATGAACACGGCGATCTGTTCCCGTGTCACGCACCAACGCACCCTCGTGGCCAAATTGTCATAGTTCCTCGGTGGTTCCCTTCGGTCGGCGGCGTCGCGGTGGCGGCGTCACTCCGTCTGCCATGCGACGGGCGCTGACGAGGAAGCCGGTGTGGCCGATCATCCGATGATCGGGACGAACCGCGAGCCCTTCGACATGCCAGTCGCGAACCAGGGTCTCCCACGCATGAGGCTCGGTGAAACACCCGTGATCGCGAATGGCCTCCACGGTCTTGGACATCTGGGTCGTCGTGGCGACGTAGCAGCAGATGACCCCGCCGGGGGTGAGGGCCTTGGCGGCGGCGTCGACGCACTCCCAGGGGGCGAGCATGTCGAGGATGACGCGGTCGACGTCGGTCTCGTCGATCGAGGAGACCAGGTCGCCGAGGGCCAGGCGCCAGTTGTCGTCCATGGGGCCGCCGAAGAACTTCTCCACGTTCTTGCGGGCCACCTCGGCGAACTCCTCGCGGCGCTCGTAGGAGGTCACGTGGCCCTCGGGGCCTACGGCGCGCAGCAGGAAGCAGGTCAGGGCGCCGGAGCCGACGCCGGCCTCGATCACCCGGGCGCCGGGGAAGACGTCGGCCATGCCGACGATCATCGAGGCGTCCTTGGGGTAGATGACGGCCGCGCCGCGCGGCATCGCGAGCGTGTAGTCCTGCAGGAGGTGGCGGAAGGCGAGGTAGGCGGTGCCGCCGGAGGACCGCACGACGGAGCCTTCAGGCTGCCCGATCAGGTCGCTGTGCGGGATGGCGCCCTTGTGCGTGTGGAAGACGCCGTCCTGCTTGAGCGTGATCGTGTGGCGCTTGTTCTTGGGGTCGGTGAGCTGCACCTGATCCCCTGCCTGGAACGGCCCATGCCTGCGGAAACCCATGGTGGCAAGGTTATATGGGTTTCTCCCGCGTCCGGACGCACGGTATCTATGGGGGATGCTCCCGCGCGACGTGATCTCCACCGGCCCCCTGATCCTGCGAATGCCCGCCGAGCCCGACGCCGAGGCCGTCGCGCGCACGATGGACGATCCCGTCACCGCCCGGCATCTGCCGCTGCTGCCCTCGCCGTACCGGGCCGAGGACGCCCTCGCCTACCTGAAGTACGCCGAGGACAAGTGGGACTCGGGCGGCGCGGAGTGGGCCGTCACCGAGGACGGCCGCTACTGCGGCGCGATCGGGGTCCGCCCGCCCGACCGCTGGGGCACGGCCGAGATCGGCTACGTGGTGGCGCCCTGGGCGCGCGGCAGGGGCGTGGCCGCCCGGGCCGCCAGGGCGGTCGCCGACTGGCTGGCCGACCAGGGGGTGCACCGGGTCGAGCTGCAGGCCGAGGTGGAGAACGTGGCGAGCCTCAAGGTCGCGCTCAGGGCCGGGTTCCGCGAGGAGGGCCGCCGGCGCAGGGCCAGGCGGCTGCGCGACGGGCGGTGGGCCGACCTGGTGTCCTTCGCCAGGATCGCCGGGGAGCCGGCGCCGGCCGACGAGCCGTACCTGCCCTTCTTCGACGGCGGCGAGCTGAACGACGGCGTGGTGCGGCTCGTGCCGCTCTCGGTGGACGACGCCGCCGAGTACCACCGGATGATGTGCGACCCGAGCGTGACGGCCTACTCCCTGACCCCGCCGGCCTCCCTGGCGGAGGACGAGCAGCGCTGCCGCTGCACCGGCTACTGGTGGGCCACCGGCCAGCGGATCGAGCTGGCGATCAGGGACGCGGCCACCGGCGCCTTCGCCGGGCACCTCCAGCTCATGCAGGTCGCCCCTGTGCTCGGGCAGGCCATGATCGGCTACTCGCTGGTGCCGGGCTTCCGCGGCAGGGGGTTCATGACCCGCGCGGTGCGGCTGCTGGTCGACTGGGCGTTCGCGCGCACGTCCCTGCACCGGATCGTGGCGGGCACCGACGTGGTGAACACGGCCTCGCACGCGGTGCTGGAGCGCGCCGGTTTCAGCAGGGAGAGCCTGCACCGGGAGCTGTTCCCGAAGCCGGACGGCACGCGGGCGGACGACGTGGAGTGGGTGCGGCTGCGGTCGTCGTGAAGGGCTCGGCCGGCCTGACCTCCTAAATGCGGAAAAATCGCAATTTCCTGTTGAGGGGTAGTCAAGAGCCGCGTCGAGGGTGATACTCCGGGGCACCGTTCGGAGTTTCGCGTGACCGGGCCGCGCGATCTCTTCCCCCTCTACCCGAGGGAATCACCGCGATGCCAAACAACCGTGTCGATATCGCCATGCGTGACCTCATCTCCGCGTTCTCCTGCCTGGAGGTCGCCGACGTGATCGATCGGCTCGCGCGTGCCGCGGCCGTCGTGGCGGGCACCGCGTACGCGGGGTTCGTCCACGTGGACGTGCTGCGGCGGGAGGCCCGTCCGGTGCACGTCCACGCGCCGCCGGGTGACCCGCTGCGGGTGCGGCGGTGGCTGACGGAGTCGGGGGTGCTGAAGGAGCTGGCCGTCGCGGAGGAGGCCCTGCGGCTGGCCCGGGACGAGACGATGGGCGAGCCGGGGTTCCTGGCCGTCCCGGTGCCGGCGCAGCTGCGCGACCACACGTTCGTATGGGTGGCGGGACGGGGGTTCCAGGAGGGGGACGAGCACCTGCTGGGCCGGTTCGCGACGGCGGCGGGGCGGGCGGTGGAGGGCGCGCGCGGGCTGGAGACGGCCGTGCGGCTGTTCCGCGGCGTACGGACCTTCCGGCCCGGCTGACCCTTTGGACGGCCCGGATCCCGCTTTCCGAGAGGGCCGCCGATCAAGTCCGGACTTTTCCGGAAACGTCACGCAGCGTTCGCAGGAAATGCGTTCTCCGGTCCCGATATTTCGCATTCAGACGGGAAATATCAGGCATTATCCAAGCAATTCCAGCAACAGCTTCCCGGCACACGAACGCCCGCACTCCCGGCGAGGGAATGCGGGCGGACGGGACCTCGATCAGCCCCTCGATCAGCCCCTCGATCAGCCCCGGTGGGCCTCGAAACGCAGGGTGCGGGAGACGCCCACCCGGACCGTCGTGCCGGGCGCGATGGTGACCGGCTCGTTGGGCGGGATGTCGTAGAAGTTGGGGTCGCCGGGCGGCTGGATCTGGGTGCCGTTGACCGAGCCCAGGTCGACCAGGTTGACGTCCCAGCCGTCGAGGGCCACCCGCAGGTGGCGGCGCGAGACCGAGCCGTCGGGGCTGGTGACCTTGGCCGGCCTGGCCGAGCCGCCCGCCACCTCGGGCGCGCGCTCGGGATCACGGCCCAGCAGGTAGTCGCTCTCCAGCGGCAGCGCCGTGCCGTCGTCGAGGATGAGCACCCCGAGCGAGGGCCGCGGCCCCTTGTACGGCACCAGCGTCCGCTGCACCAGGGCGATGCCGCAGACGGCGCAGTAGGGCACCCTGGGGTCGTTGAAGTGGTCGTTCTTGCAGTCGACCCCGTAGACCAGCGGACGGTCACCGTGGTCGCCCTGCTGCTCCTGCGGCGGCGGCCCCGGGTGGTCGAAGTGCTCCGGCGGGCCCAGCACGGGCGGGGCCGGCTGGTCGAAGTGGTCGGGCGGGCCCAGGTGCTGCTGCTGGTGGTCGGCCATGCCGCTGCCGGCCGGCGGCAGGTCGTCGTAGGAGGGGAACTGCTGCGGGGGCTCGGGGTGGGACTGCTCCTGCGGAGGCAGGTAGGGAGGCTGGTCCTGGGGCGGGAGGTAGGGCGGCTGCTCGTGGCCGAACGGCGGCTGCTCCTGGCCGAAGGGCGGCTGGTCGTGCCCGAACGGCGGCTGGTCCAGCGACGGAGGGCCGGAGTGGGGGCCGGAGTGGGGGCCGGACGAGGGGCCCGGGTGCGGGACGCCGGCCTGCGCACCCGAGGGCGGGCCCTGCTGGACGAGCGGCGGCTGGTCGGCCAGCGGGTAGGGAGGCCGCTCGACCGGTCGCTCGACCGGCGGCTCGACCGGCGGGGCCAGGTCGGGCTCCATGTGCAGGCCCGTGTTGGGCAGCTCGCTGGTGAGCGGCCTGGACCGGTCGGGCGCCTGCGCCTGGGGACGTACGTGCACCGGCTGGTCGGTGAGGTCGCCGATCAGGCCGCCGCCGTGGACGACGCCGCCCTCGAAGCCGACCGCGGGATGCGCGGCGCCGGCGCCGGGCAGGGTGAGCTCGACGCGCTCGACCGGGCCGCTGATCAGCCGGTCGGCCCAGGTCAGCGAGTCGCTGCCGGCCAGGCGCGTCTCGCCGCCCGAGGTGCTGACCGAGGCGGACGCGGAGCCGCTGACCAGCACCGCCACGCCGCCGCCGACGGGACCGGCGACCGCGCACGTGACCGGGTCGCCCGCCATGTTGGCGGCCAGCACCTGCGCCGCGCGGCGGGCCAGCGCCCGGCCGTCGCCGCCGGAGGCGGCGGTGTCGCGCAGCGCCTCGATCAGGCCGTCGGCGGCCGTCTCGCCCGCGTCGCACACCAGCAACAACCCGCCGACGTAGGCGACGAGCCCGTCACCGGGAAGGGGACGCACCACTCCGAAGCCCTGGCCGCTCATGCGCCCTCCCTCATGACGACCGTGCTGCGCTCATCGGTGCCCTCGCTGCGCTCGGTCACTCAACTCTCCTCCCCGGAAGCCGGCGATATTACGGCACCCGCACTGCCGTGCCGGCCACCAGCCATACGCATACCCAGGCGACGTGCCCGTGTCGCGGCCCAGGCGTCTCGATTCGGTGAACCGGTGGACCACGACCAACCCGTCAACTGTGCAAGTTCGGCCAAACAGAAGACTATCGGCCTGCCGTCCTGGCATCGAAATCGCCGGGCTACGGGAAGTGGCCGGACAAGACCTTAGCCGCAAACAGGCGGGGCATGTCAGACCCCGGTGAAGACGCGGTTGACGTCGGCGGTGGCGAGCACGCCGTAGATCTCGCCGCCGTGCTCCACCAGCAGGTACTCGCCGGCGGGGGCCGAGCGCATGGCGTCGATGAGCGGTTCGCCGGTCAGGTCGGCGGCGAGCACCATGGTGGGTTCGATCGCCTTGGCCAGCGAGGCCACGTCGACCCACGGCCGCCGGTGCTCGGGGGTGGCCTGGACGGCCGCCTCGTTGACGATGGCGACCGGCCGTCCGTCGTGGTCGACCACGACCAGGGCGCCCGCGCGCTGCTCGGTGGCCTGCCGCAGCGCCTCGGCCAGCGGCGTCTCGCCCGCCACCGGGATCGCCCTGCGGGCCAGCGCCCGCGCGTTGACCTGCGGGATGCGGGCGCGGATGCGGGCCACGCGCAGCGACTGGGTGGCGCCCATCCAGATGAAGGAGGCCAGCACCACCGGCCACAGCAGCTCGACCGGGTCGAACCCCTGCCCGCTCGTCATCGACGTCGCGAACGGCAGGACGACCAGGAGCACGGCCAGCACGCGCCCGCCCCAGGCGGCCACGACCGTGCCGGAGCCGGGGTTCTTCGTCAGCTTCCAGACGCCCGCGCGCAGCATGCGGCCGCCGTCGAGGGGCAGGCCGGGCAGCAGGTTGAACACGCCGACGATGAGGTTGGCCACCCACAACTGCCAGATGAGCACCTCGGCGATGCCGCCGTCGTTGATCAGGTACGTGTCGGCGAGCAGGCCCAGGCCCGCCAGTCCCAGCGACAGCCCAGGCCCGGCGGCGGCGACCAGGAACTCCTTGCCCGGCGTGGGCGGCTCCTTCTCGATCTCGGACACGCCGCCGAGGAAGTAGAGGGTGATCCGGCGCACCGGCAGGCCGAACATCTTGGCCAGCACGCTGTGGGCCAGCTCGTGCAGCAGCACCGAGACGTAGAGCAGCACGGCGAAGACGAAGGCCACCGCGTAGGCGACGGTGCTGTCCAGCTCGGGCAGCATGTCGCGCATGCGGGGGCCGAACATGACGGTGATGAAGCCGGCGACGATGAACCACGTCCAGGAGACGTACACCGGGATGCCGAAGGGACGCCCCATCCGAAGGCCGGGGAACTCCTGACGCGGGCTCTGCTCGCTCACCGCACTCCTCGTACGTCCATTACGTGCTGTTGCTGCCTCGATGCTACGCGCCCGATCACGTGTTCCTCGTCCCGGCGAGGGTTATTCTGTCGGGCTCTTGACCTAGAGTGCGGTGCATGACGTTGACCGAACCGGTGATCATCGGAGCTCTCTCCCCGTCCCGGGCAGGCGATTTCATGACCTGTCCCCTGCTCTACCGGTTCCGGGTCATCGACCAGCTGCCCGAGAAACCCTCCCCCGCGGCCGTGCGCGGCACCGTGGTGCACGCCGTGCTGGAGCGGCTCTACGACCTGCCGGCGCCGCGCCGCTCGGTGCAGGCGGCGCTGGAGCTGCTGGAGCCGCAGTGGCAGCGGCTGCTGGAGGACGACGAGCAATATGCGCGCATGTTCGCCGACGACGCCGAGCAGGCCGAGTGGCTGGCGCAGGCGCGGGCGATGCTGGAGCGCTACTTCACCCTGGAGGACCCGACCCGGCTGGAGCCGGCCGAGCGCGAGCTCTACGTGCAGGCGGTGCTGGAGGGCGGCCTGATGCTGCGGGGCTACGTCGACCGGCTCGACGTGGCGCCCACCGGCGAGGTCCGGGTGGTCGACTACAAGACGGGCAGCGCGCCCGGCCCCGACTTCGAGGCCAAGGCGCTGTTCCAGATGAAGTTCTACGCGCTGGTGCTGTGGCGGCTGCGCGGGGAGGTGCCCCGGCTGCTGCAGCTGGTCTACCTGGGCGGGCGCGGCGAGGTGCTGCGCTACGCCCCCGACGAGGCCGACCTGCTGGCCACCGAGCGCAAGGTCATGGCGCTGTGGACGGCGATCGAGCGGGCGCTGGAGACCGGCGAGTGGCGGGCGCGCCGCAGCAAGTTGTGCGACTGGTGCGACCATCAGGCGCTGTGCCCCGAGTTCGGCGGCACCCCGCCGCCGGTGCCCGACCGTCAGCCGGGCGACACCGTGCGCAGCAACCGGCGCGCGGCCACCGACGAGCTGTAGCCCTCCGACAGGCCGCCCCTTATCCTCCCGAGGGAGGAGTTCCAGGCTCTCACCTGGGCCTACAGTGAAGCGGTGCGGATCGACCGACCCCTGTTCCACGACACGGCCCTGGCCGTGGTGGTGGCCGCGGCCTCGGTGACGCTCTTCCTCCTCTACGGGCCCGAGCGCCTGCAGCCGCCGGAGCTGGCGCCCGAGGGCATGCGCGCGCCCGACGGGCTCGGGGCGGCGCTGCTGGTGCTGGCCGCCGCGCCGATCGCGGTGCGCAGGCGCTGGCCGCTGGCGGCGCTGTGCGCGGGCCTGGTGCCCGAGACGCTGCTGACCTCCCTGGGTTACGGCGCCGGCGCGTCGGGGGTGTCGGGGCTGGTGCTGCTGTACTCGGTGGCCTCCAACCGGGGGCTGGCGGTGGCGCTGGGCGGTCTGCTGGTCTCGCTGCTGACGTACACGGTGGGGGCGCTGGCCGGGCCGGTCACGCTGCCGGGCCCGAGTGAGCACGTGGTGGCGATCGTGGTGCTGCTGGCGGTCTGGGGGGCGGGCAGGAGCCTGCGGCTGCGGCGGGCGTACCTGGAGGAGCTGCGCGACCGGGCGTCCAGGCTGGAGCGGGCCCACGCGGCCGACACGCGGGCCGCGCGGGCCGAGGAGCGTTCGCGCATCGCCCGCGAGCTGCACGACGTGGTAGCCCACCACGTGAGCGTGATGACGGTGCAGGCGGCCGCGGCGCGGCGGGTGCTTTCCGCCGATCCCGACCTGGCGCGGGAGGCGCTGTCGGCGATCGAGAACACCGGGCGGCTGGCGATGACGGAGATGCGCAACATCGTGGGCGTGCTGCGTACCGACGCGCGGGCCGAGCTGGGGCCGCAGCCGGGCGTGGGCGACCTGCCCGGGCTGGTGGAGCAGATGCGCGAGGCGGGGCTGCCCACGCTGCTGCGCGTGGAGGGCGAGCCTCGGCCGCTGCCCGCCGGGGTCGACCTGGCCGCCTACCGGCTGGTCCAGGAGGGGCTGACGAACAGCCTGCGGCACGCGGGGGCCGGGGCCGAGGCGGTGGTCACCGTCCGCCACGCCCCCACCGGCCTGGACGTACGCGTCGAGGACGACGGCATGGGCACCGCACCGGCGACCGACCGGCCGGGCCACGGACTGGTCGGCATTCGCGAGCGGGTCGCACTCTATGGTGGAATTCTGAACATCGGTCCGCGACCGGGGGGCGGTTTCGAGGTGCGGGCGAGCTTCCCGTTGAAGGACGGCCAATGACGATCAGAGTGCTGCTGGTGGACGACCAGCCGCTGCTGCGCACGGGATTCCGGCTGATCTTGGAGGCCGAGTCCGACATCACCGTGGTCGGCCAGGCCGGCGACGGCAAGGCCGCGATGGAGCAGACCAGGGCGCTGCTGCCCGACGTGGTGCTCATGGACATCCGCATGCCGGGCGTCGACGGCATCGAGGCGACCCGCAGGATCGTGCGGGAGGCCGCGCCGACGGCGCACGTGCCGAAGGTGCTGGTGCTGACCACGTTCGACCTCGACGAGTACATCGTGGAGGCGCTGCGGTCGGGGGCGTCGGGGTTCCTGCTGAAGGACGTGCCGCCCGACGAGCTGGTGCAGGCGATCCGGGTGGTGGCGGCCGGCGACGCGATCGTGGCGCCGAGCGTGACCAGGCGGCTGCTCGACCGGTTCTCCAGGCGGCTGCCCTCGGCCTACGAGCAGGCCACGCCCGCCCGGCTCGACCGGCTGACCGAGCGGGAGCTGGAGGTGCTGCGGCTGATCGCCAAGGGCATGTCCAACGCGGAGATCGCGGCCAAGCTCGTGGTGAGCGAGACGACGGTCAAGACGCACGTGGGCAACGTGCTGACCAAGCTGGGGCTGCGCGACCGGGTGCAGGCCGTGGTCCTGGCGTACGAGACCGGGCTGATCACGCCCGGCGCGCTGTCCTGAGGCCGCCGCCCCGGCAGGAGGGCGGCGGCCAGGGGCGGTGGGGCCCCCGTCAGGCGGTCAGGCCTGGGTCGCCGCGGCGGTCGCGGCGGCGGGCGCGTTCTCCGGGAAGTGGCAGGCCACGCGGTGGCCGCCGGCCATGGTCTCCAGGGGCGGCTCGACCGTCTTGCAGATCTCCTGCGCCTTCCAGCAGCGGGTGTGGAAGCGGCAGGCGGGCGGCGGGTTGAGCGGGCTGGGCACGTCGCCGGTGAGCCTGATGCGCTCGCGTTCCTTGCGCGCCTTGGGGTCGGGCACGGGCACGGCCGACAGCAGGGCGTTGGTGTAGGGGTGCATCGGCGAGCTGTAGAGGCTCTTGCGGTCGGCGATCTCGACGATCTTGCCCAGGTACATGACCGCGACCCGGTCGCTGATGTGGCGCACCACCGACAGGTCGTGGGCGATCACGACGTAGGTCAGGTCGAGCTCGTTCTGCAGGTCCTCCAGCAGGTTGACGACCTGGGCCTGGATGGACACGTCGAGCGCGGAGACCGGCTCGTCGGCGATGATGAGCTTGGGCTTGAGCGCGAGCGTGCGGGCGATGCCGATGCGCTGCCGCTGGCCGCCGGAGAACTCGTGCGGATAGCGGTTGTAGTGCTCGGGGTTGAGGCCGACCAGGGCGAGGATGTCCTGGACCGCCTTCTTGACGCCGTTCTCGGTCTGCACGCCCTGGATGCGGAACGGCGCGCCGACGATCGTGCCGACGGTGTGGCGGGGGTTCAGCGACGAGAACGGGTCCTGGAAGATCATCTGCATGTCGCGGCGGAGCGGCCTGAGCCTGCCCTGCCCCATGTGCGTGATGTCCTGGCCCTCAAAGACGATCTTGCCGCCGGTCGGCTCCAGCAGCCTGGTGACCAGGCGGCCGGTGGTGGACTTGCCGCAGCCGGACTCCCCCACCAGGCCGAGCGTCTCGCCCTTGAAGACGTCGAAGCTGACCCCGTCGACCGCCTTGACGGCGCCGACCTGCCGCTTGAGCAGGCCCTTCGTCACCGGGAAGTGCTTCTCCAGCCCTTGGACGGAAAGAAGCGGCTCGTTCGCGGTCACCGTCTCGCTCACTGGCTCTCCAGCACTGGCTTGATCTCGTTCTCCCACAGCTCCCGCCGCTCCGTCCTGCTCATGTGGCAGCGCACCAGGTGGCCGCCCTCGGTCTCGATCAGGCCGGGCACCTCGCTCCTGGCCTTGTCCCCGGTGCGCTCGGCGTAGGGACAGCGGGGGTGGAAGGCGCAGCCCGGAGGCACGTTGATGAGGGACGGCGGCGAGCCCTTGATCGGCAGCAGCCGTTCGGTGGGCTCGCGGTCGAGGCGGGGCATCGATCCCAGTAGACCCCATGTGTAGGGGTGCTCGGGACGGTAGAAGATGTCGTCGGCGGTGCCGTACTCGATGCACTTGCCGCCGTACATGACCAGGATGTCGTCGGACAGCTCGGCCACCACGCCCAGGTCGTGGGTGATGATGATCAGCGCGGAGTTGAACTCGCGCTGCAAGTCGACCATGAGGTCGAGGATCTGGGCCTGCACGGTCACGTCGAGCGCGGTGGTCGGCTCGTCGGCGATGAGCAGTTCGGGGTCGCACGACAGCGCCATGGCGATCATCGCGCGCTGGCGCATGCCGCCGGAGAACTCGTGCGGGTAGGAGTCGACACGGCTGTGCGGCTCGGGGATGCCCACGCGGCCCAGCATGTCGACGGCGTGCTTCTTGGCGACGGCCTTGGAGACCTTGTGGTGGATCCGGTACGCCTCGATGATCTGGTCGCCGACCGTGTAGAACGGGTGCATCGCCGACAGCGGGTCCTGGAAGATCATCGCCATCTTCTTGCCGCGCAGCCCGCGCACGTGCTCCTGCGAGGCGCCGACGAGCTCCTCGCCGTCGAGCCAGATCTCGCCCGAGACGTTGGCGCCCTTGCCCTTGTGCAGGCCGAGGATGCCGAGGCTGGTCACCGACTTGCCCGAGCCGGACTCGCCGACGATGCCGAGCGTCTTGCCGCGTTCGAGGCTGAAGGTCAGACCGTCGACGGACCTGACCAGGCCGTCGTCGGTCGGGAAGTGGATCTTCAGGTCCTTGACGTCGAGAAAGGGACTCACGCCAGCCTCACTCTCGGGTCAACGACCGCGTAGAGCAGGTCGACGATCAGGTTGGCCAGGATGATGAAGGCCGCCGCGACGATCGTGACGCCCATCACCTGGGGAAGGTCGTTGTTGCTGATGGCGTCGACGGCGTACTTGCCGATGCCGGGCAGCGAGAAGGTGCTCTCGGTCAGGACGGCGCCGCCGAGCAGCAGCCCCAGGTCGAGGCCGAACATGGTGAGCACGGGGGTGAGCGTGGCCCGCAGCCCGTGTTTGAGCACCACCTTCCGCTCCGCCAGGCCCTTGGCCCTGGCCGTGCGGATGTAGTCCTCCGACATGGTCTCCAGCATGCCCGCCCGGGTGAGCCGGGCGTAGCCGGCGGCGTACAGGAAGGCGAGCGTCACCCAGGGCAGCATGAGGTTGTTGGCCCAGGTGAGCGGGTCTTCGCTGATCGGCACCCAGTCGGCCACGTCGCCCACCAGTCCGAGCTGGTCGCGGAAGATGGCCAGGGAGACGATGCCGGTGAAGAAGATCGGCAGCGAGACGCCGGCCAGCGCGATGCCCATGGACAGGCGGTCGAAGAAACTGCCGCGGCGCAGCGCCGACAGCACCCCGGTGGCCACGCCGAAGATGACCCACACCACGGCCGCGCCGAGCGCCAGCGACAACGTGATCGGCAGGCGGTTGAGCAGGTCGGGCAGGACCGGGTTCTGGCTGACGTAGCTGTAGCCGAAGCAGGGCGCCGGGCAGTGCTCGATGCCGGGGCCGTAGTTGCGGTCGACGCCGACGAAGATGCCCTGCACGAAACGTCCGTACTGGACCATGATCGGGTCGTAGAAGCCGAGGCGCACAGCCGTGTCGTGGATCACCTCGGCGTTGGCCGCCTTGCCCACGTACCGGGAGGCCAGGTCGTCAGCGGACATCCCAGCGAGCCGAGGCACGAGGAAGAAGATGGCGAACGTCGCGATGCTCACCACGAAGAGCAGCATGACGGCCGCTATCAACCGTCTGAGAATGTATGTGAACACTGATCTCGGCCATGGCGGCCGGGCCTTGTGGGCCCGGCCGCCGAAGCCTTCACCTGCTTTCGGTACGTGACGTTCCGGCAGTATGCGCCGTTGCTACTGGGTGCTCAGCGTGAGGAACTCGTACATGCCCCAGTTCTGGGAGACGAAGACGTTCTTCAGCTGCGGCGGCCGGTAGAACAGGCCGTGCGCCCAGACGTAGGGAAGGATGTACGACGACTCCATGACTTCCTTGTCGACCGCGGCCCAGATGGCGTTGCGCTTGGTCGCGTCGGTCTCGCCCGCGGCCTGGTCGATCAGCTCGTCGATCTTGGGGTCCTTCACGCCGAGGTTGGTGTTACCGGCGGGACGGATGACCCGGCTGTCGACGATCTGCTGGAAGAAGCCGAAGCCCTCGGGGTAGTCGGCGCCCCAGCCGTAGACCATGAGGCCCAGGCCGTTCTTCTTGGCGAAGTCGGGCTTGCCGGCGTAGAGCTTGAAGTAGTCACCCTGCGGGAAGCCCTTGAGCTCCAGCTTGATGCCCACGCGGCCGAGCGACTGCTGCAGCGCCTCGGCGGTCTGCTTCTCGGCGGAGCGCTCGTTGCGGAAGGAGATGGTGGTGCTGAAGCCGTTGGGCTGGCCACAGGCCGCCAGCTCCTCCTTGGCCTTGGCGACGTCACCGGTCGGGTTGGCCTCGACGCCGTAGGGGTCGATCTTCTGGTAGCCGGTCATCTTGGCCGGCATGAGGCTGAGTGCCACGTCGCCACCGGCGTCCGGGCCGCCGTAGGCGCCCTGGATGGCCGAGCGGTCGGTCGCGTACTGCACGGCCTTGCGGCAGTGGATGTTGTCGAACGGCGGCACGTCACCGTTGATGTTGGTGAACCAGGTGCGGTCGATCGGGGCCGAGTCGGCGTACTGCTTGACCTTCTCGTCCGTCAGGACCGTCTTGCGGGCGTTGGCCGCCACACCGGTGCTGTTGACCTTGACGTCGATCTTGCCGGAGAGCAGGCGCTGGTCGAGGTCGTCCTCGTTCTGGCCGAGCAGCACCTCGATGGAGTCGTTGAGCTGCTTGCGGTTGGGGTCGGTCGCCGCGTCCCAGTTCGGGTTCTTGACGAGCTCGATGCGCTTGGTGAGCTCGTGCGCCTTGAACATGTACGGGCCGGTCGCGACCGGGTGCTCCTTGTACTTCGAGCCGGTGTCCTTGGCCTCGGGCACGGGGGCCGTCTGCGGGAGCATGGCGAAGTAGTCGAAACCGCCGTACGCCTTCTTCAGGTGGAAGACGATCGTCTGGTCGTCGGGCGTCTCGATCGCCTTGAGGTCGTCGAGCTTGCCCTTCATCTTGTACGGGCCGGTGTAGCCGCCGAGGTCGAGCCAGTCGTTGAAGTACGTCGGGCCGCTGGGCAGGATGTCCTTGTCCAGCGAGCGCGCCACGCCGTACTTGACGTCCTTGGCGGTCACCGGGGTGCCGTCCTCGAACTTGACGCCCTTGCGCAGCTTGTACGTCCAGGTCTTGCCGCCGTCGCTCGGCGTGCCCAGGCCCTCGGCCAGGTCGCCGACGAGCTGCAGGCCCTCCTCGCCGGGGACCGGCTTGAACATGGTCAGCGCACGCGTGTAGAGGCGGGCGAAGTTCCAGGCGTAGCCGTAGTACATGTCGCCCGGGTCGACCGAGTCGAAGTCGCCGGGCATGCCCATGTGGAGCGTGCCGCCGGCCTTCTCCGACGGGTTGATGACCGCCGTCACGCCCGCGTTGTACTTGCTGGACGGCTTGTCGTCGCTGCCCGAACCGCTGGTGTTCTTGCTGCCGCCACCGCCGCCGCCACACGCGGAGACGACCACGGCGAGAGCGGCGGTCACCGCGATCGCCGACGCCTTAGATCTCATCTTCATCGACCTGACACACCCCTTGAATCTAGGAGTTGAGAGAACTTGCGGATAACTACTCACGAGGCCTTATCGGGCCTTGGGATCGAACGCGTCCCTGAGGCCGTCACCGAGCAGGTTGAACGCCAGCACGGTGATGAAGATCGCGAGGCCGGGGAAGATCATGAAGTTGGGCGCCACGTCGTAGTTGTGGACCGCCTCAGCCAGCATGCCTCCCCACGTGGGGGTCGGCGGCCGCACGCCCACGCCGAGGAAGGAGAGTGCGGCCTCGAACAGGATGTTCGACGGGATCAGCAGCGTCGAGTACACGAGGATCGGCGCGAGCAGGTTGGGCAGGATCTCCTTGAACAGGATCGTGTGGCTGCGCGCGCCCAGGCTTCTTGAGGCGTCGACGAACTCCCGCTCGCGCAGGGAGAGCGTCTGGCCTCGGATGATGCGCCCGATGTAGGGCCAGTTGAAGAAGCCGATGATGAAGACCAGCAGGCTGATCCTGAGGGTGTCGCCCGACATGCCGAACGCCTTGTCGGGAATGACGCCCGCCAGCGCCAGCGCGAACACCAGCAGCGGGAAGGCG
The DNA here is from genome assembly GCF_040642995.1 of Nonomuraea sp. NPDC047529. Taxonomy (NCBI): domain Bacteria; kingdom Bacillati; phylum Actinomycetota; class Actinomycetes; order Streptosporangiales; family Streptosporangiaceae; genus Nonomuraea; species Nonomuraea sp. NPDC047529. Next base: position 84,786 of record NZ_JBEYTJ010000039.1, read on the forward strand.
AGGAAGATGTCCATGAGACGGGAGATGACGGTGTCGACCCAGCCGCCGAAGAAGCCGGCGATCATCCCCATCACCGTGCCGAGCACCACGCACAGCAGAGTCGCGAAGAACGCGATCAGCAGGGAGATGCGGGCGCCGTACAGGATCCGGCTGAACAGGTCGCGGCCCGTGGTGGGCTCGACACCGAACAGGAAGTCCCAGCTCATGCCGCCGAAGGCGCCGATCGGAGCCTGGATCGCCGGGTCGATCTTCTCCCGGTGCCATTCGGCCGGGTCGTGACCGAACCACGACACCAGCAGCGGCGCGAAGATCGCCACGAGGATCAGCAGGACGATGACGATGCCGCCGATCATCGCGATGCGGTCGCGCTTGAGGCGCATCCAGGCGATCTGCCCGAGGGAACGCCCCCGGATGACTGAAGACTCCGCCCCCTCAAGAACGGTCTCCGGCCCGGCCTCGACGGCCGAGCCAGGAACATCGAGCGGTGCGGTCATGCCAGTGGCCCCCTGGATTCCAGACGACGTCGTCCGTGTCGGCGCGACCCGGTCAGGGTAGTGCGCCCGTGCAAGGCGAGTCCGCGCAGTCGCGGCCCCAGGAGGCAGAATCTATGGCCTGAGCTGGTATGACCAGTCCCTCAGCGCTCGATGTGGCTCAACTGTGATTGACGCGAAACTTATTCGTATCGATCTTGATGAGAATGTCTACAGCCCATCCCGGTTGGGTCTCGGAACTGTGACAGTGCCGATCCACGACCGATTCCGTCCGAAATCAGCTGATGCCGCGGCGCTTCAGCAGAGCCTCGATATCGGAGAAGTCATCGTCGCTCTTGGGCGTCTTGGGGGTCACCGACGGCTGCGGCTTGTTCGCTACGGGCTGAACCGACGGCTTCCCGTCCGGCTGCCCGCCCGGCTCGGGGGCCGCCTTCTTCTTCCGGCCCACGGACAGCCTGCGGCCGCGCATGAACCCGGAGACGACGAACAGCACGGCGGCCAGACCCGCCACGGCCACGCCGGCCCACACCATCGGGTTGAGCACCAGCCCGGTGACGAACCCCACCGCGGTCGCCCCGATCGTCCACAGCGCGCTGAGCGCGCCGGTCAGGTAGGCCGCCACCGGCAGCAGCGACCAGGCCGCCAGCCGCATCCCCGCGGCCGCTCCCCTGCGCCTGAAGGCCAGGAAGCTCAGCACCAGCCCTACCGCCGTCACCCCGGCGCACAGCGGCAACCAGGCGATCTGATTGAACATTGAGGCCGCCCCTCGTCTCGACTACGCCTTCCATCCTGGCACGCGAAACACGGGCGGCCCCTCCTCCGCGAGGACCAGACGCCCCCTAGGGGATCAACGCGCGCAGATCGGCGACCCCGACCTCGGCCAGCGAGGAGACCACCAGGCGGCCGGGGGCCGGCTCGACGGGCAGCAGGTTCGGGACGGCCACGACGGCGCAGCCCGCCGCCGTGGCGGCCGCCACGCCGTTGGGTGAGTCCTCCAGCACGACGCAGCGCACCGGCTCGACGCCGAGCAGCCGGGCGGCCTTGAGGTACGGCTCGGGGTCGGGCTTGGTCCGCTCGACGTCGGCGGCGGTGACGACGACGTCGAAGCGGTCTCTGCCGAAGCCCTTGAGCACGGCCTCGGCGATCTCCCTCATCGAGGAGGTGACCAGGCCGACCGGCACCCCCTCGTCACGCAGGGCCTCCAGCAGCTCCGCGGCCCCCGGCATGACCCCGACGCCCTCCGCCAGGCGCTCGACCATGCCGGAGACCATCCACTCCTGCACCGTCGACGCCGGCACGTCGGCGCCGGAGACGCCCAGCATGTAGTCGAGCGTGCGCTCCATGGAACCGCCCACCAGGTGGGCCTGGTGCTGTGGCGTCCATTCGGCGCCGAGCCGGGCCATGACCCTGGTCTCGATCTCCAGCCAGACCTTCTCGCTGTCGACGAGCAGGCCGTCCATGTCAAAGAAGACCGCTTCCACGGGTTGTTCCCCCCGGATCTAGACGTTGAAGTACTTGGCCTCGGGGTGATGGGCGACCAGCGCCGAGGTGGCCTGCTCGGGGTGGAGCTGGAACTCCTCCGACAGGCTGACGCCGATGCGCCCGGGGTCGAGCAGCTCGAACAGCTGCCGCTGGTCCTCCAGGTTGGGGCAGGCCGGGTAGCCGAAGGAGTAGCGGCAGCCCTGGATGTTGACCTTGAGCATGTCGTCGAGCGTCTCCTGGCCGCCGATGCCCCACTCCGCGCGCACCCGGGCGTGCCAGTATTCGGCCAGCGCCTCGGTGAGCTGCACCGACAGTCCGTGGAGCTCCAGGTAGTCGCGGTAGGCGTCCTTCGCGAACAGCTCGGCGGTGGCCTGGGAGATCTTGGCGCCCATGGTGGCCACCTGGAAGCCGACCACGTCGACCTCGCCGGAGTCCTTGCCCCGGAAGAAGTCGGCCAGGCACAGGTGCCGGTCGCGGCGCTGGCGCGGGAAGGTGAAGCGGGTGCGCTCGTTGCCGTCGTCGCCCAGGATGATCAGCGAGTCGCCGTCGCTGACGCACGGGAAGTAGCCGTAGACGACGGCCGCCTCCAGCAGGCCCTCGGTCTGCATGCGCTCCAGCCACATGCGCAGCCTGGGCCGGCCCTCGGTCTCGACCAGCTCCTCGTAGCCGGGCCCGTCGCCGCCCCTGGTGGGCTTGAGGCCCCACTGGCCCAGGAACAGGGCGCGCTCGTCGAGGAAGGCCGCGTACTCGGCCAGCGAGATGCCCTTCACCACGCGGTCGCCGTGGAAGGGCGCCGCGGGCACCGGGTTGTCGGCGGCCACGTCGGAGCGGGCGGGCAGCGCCTCGACCGGGGTGCGCTGCAGCACCGCGCCGGTCTTGACGCGCCGCTCGCGCAGCGGCGGCAGCGTGGCGCCCACGACGCCCCGCTTGACGGCCATGAACGAGTCCATCAGCCGCAGCCCCTCGAACGCGTCGCGGGCGTAGCGCACCTCGCCCTCGAACAGCTCGGCGAGGTCCTGCTCGACGTAGGCGCGGGTGAGGGCGGCGCCGCCGAGCAGCACCGGGTACCTCTCCGACAGGCCCCTGGAGTTCATCTCCTCCAGGTTCTCCTTCATGATGACCGTCGACTTCACCAGCAGGCCGGACATGCCGATCACGTCGGCCTTCTGCTCGTCGGCGGCCTCCAGGATGGCCGAGACCGGCTGCTTGATGCCGAGGTTGACCACCTGGTAGCCGTTGTTGGACAGGATGATGTCCACGAGGTTCTTGCCGATGTCGTGCACGTCGCCCTTGACCGTGGCCAGCACGATGCGGCCCTTGGTCTCGCCGTCGACGCGGTCCATGTGCGGCTCGAGGTAGGCCACGGCGGCCTTCATCACCTCGGCCGACTGCAGCACGAACGGCAGCTGCATCTGGCCGGAGCCGAACAGCTCGCCGACCGTCTTCATGCCGTCGAGCAGCACCTCGTTGATGATCTCCAGCGCGGGCCGCTGGCTGAGCGCGTCGTCGAGGTCGGCCTCCAGGCCCTTGCGCTCGCCGTCGATGATGCGCCGCTTGAGGCGCTCCCACAGCGGCAGCGCGGCCAGTTCCTCGGCCTTGCCGGCGCGCATGGCCGCGGCGTCGACGCCCTCGAACAGGTCCATGAAGCGCTGCAGCGGGTCGTAGCCCTCGCGGCGGCGGTCGTAGACCATGTCGAGCGCGACCTGGCGCTGCTCGTCGGGGATGCGGGCCATCGGCAGGATCTTGGACGCGTGCACGATGGCCGAGTCGAGGCCGGCGTTGACGCACTCGTTGAGGAACACCGAGTTGAGCACCATGCGGGCGGCCGGGTTGAGGCCGAAGCTGATGTTGGACAGCCCCAGCGTGGTCTGCACGCCCGGGTAGCGGCGCTTGAGCTCGCGGATGGCCTCGATCGTCTCCAGGCCGTCGCGCCTGGTCTCCTCCTGGCCGGTGGCGATGGGGAAGGTCAGGCAGTCGACGATGATGTCCTCGACGCGCATGCCCCAGTTGCCGGTCAGGTCCTCGATGAGGCGGCTGGCCACGCGCACCTTCCAGTCGGCGGTGCGGGCCTGGCCCTCCTCGTCGATGGTCAGCGCGACGACCGCCGCGCCGTGCTCGCGCACCAGGCGCATGATCTTCTGGAAGCGGGAGTCGGGGCCGTCGCCGTCCTCGTAGTTGACGGAGTTGACGGCCGCGCGGCCGCCGAGCATCTCCAGGCCGGCCTGGAGCACGGCGGGCTCGGTGGAGTCGAGCATGATCGGCAGCGTGGAGGCGGTGGCGAAGCGGAACGCCAGCTCCTTCATGTCGGCCACGCCGTCGCGGCCGACGTAGTCGACGCACAGGTCGAGCATGTGGGCGCCGTCGCGGGCCTGGTCGCGGGCGGTCTCCACGCAGTCGTCCCAGCGGCCCTCCAGCATCGCCTCGCGGAAGGCCTTGGAGCCGTTGGTGTTGCAGCGCTCGCCGATGGCCAGGTAGGAGGTGTCCTGGCGGAAGGGGACCGTCTGGTAGAGGGAGGAGGCGCCGGGCTCGGGGTGGGGGCGGCGCGCGGCGACCTCCTTGCCGCGCACCCGCTCGACCACCTGGCGCAGGTGCTCGGGGGTGGTGCCGCAGCAGCCGCCGACCAGCGACAGGCCGTAGTCGCGGGCGAAGGTCTCGTGCGCGTCGGCCAGCTCCTGCGCCGACAGCGGGTAGTACGCGCCGTCGGAGGTGAGCACCGGCAGGCCGGCGTTGGGCATGCACGACAGCTTGAGCCGGGAGTGGCGAGCGAGGTAGCGCAGGTGCTCGCTCATCTCGGCCGGGCCGGTCGCGCAGTTGAGCCCGACGATGTCGACGCCGAGCGGCTCGATCGCGGTGAGCGCGGCGCCGATCTCGGAGCCGAGCAGCATCGCGCCGTTGGTCTCGATCGTCACCTGGGCGATGATCGGGACGTCGCGGCCGGCGGCCTCGACGGCCCGCTTGGCGCCGATGACGGCGGCCTTGACCTGGAGCAGGTCCTGGCAGGTCTCGATGATGAGCGCGTCGGCGCCGCCCGCGATCAGGCCGGCCGCGTTGTCGCGGTAGGCGTCGCGCAGGTTCCGGTAGGGCAGGTGGCCCAGGGTCGGCAGCTTGGTGCCGGGCCCCATCGAGCCGAGGACGAAGCGCGGCTGGTCGGGCGTGGACCAGTGGTCGGCCCGCTCGCGGGCGATGCGGGCGCCGGCCTCGGAGTACTCGAAGACGCGCTCGCCGATGTCGTACTCGCCGAGCGCGGCCAGGTTGGCGCCGAAGGTGTTGGTCTCGACGCAGTCGACGCCGACGGCGAAGTAGGCGTCGTGCACGCCCTGGACGATGTCGGGGCGGGTGACGTTGAGTACCTCGTTGCACCCCTCGTGACCCTCGAAGTCGTCGAGCGTCGGGTCCTGCGCCTGGAGCATCGTGCCCATAGCCCCGTCGGCCACGATCACGCGCTGGGACAACACTTCTCGGAAGGACGGGGAGATGCTCATGCCGTAGAGCTTATCGGGTGCGTCCCGACCGCTTATTCTTCCGCCTGTCAATTGACGTGGCGTCCAACAAGGCCCTGACACCCATGACCGTTCTGCCCCTTTTGGGATGATCCGCTAGGGGCGAACGAAAGGGAGGGGTGAGAGCTGCGGGACGGGGGATAGTCGCGTGGTGGGCTGGGCGAAAGGGGTGGGCCGGTGGCTCGGAGCGTTCGCGGGGAGATCGGTGACGCCGACGCCTGCTTACCGCATAGGCTTAGCGCGATGACGGAGAGAGGAGGCGACACGTGATCGAGCTCGAAGGGCTGCCCGAGCTCGTCGACCCGGTGCTCATTGCCGCGTTCGAGGGCTGGAACGACGCGGGCGAGGCTTCCAGCGGTGTGATCGCCCATCTCGAGTCGTCCTGGAAGGCCGAGCCGCTGATCGCGCTCGACCCCGACGACTACTACGACTTCCAGGTCACCCGTCCCGTGGTGGAGATGGGCGACGGGCTCACCCGGTCCATCGTGTGGCCGACGACGCGGCTGTTCCACGCCCGTCCGCCGGGCAGCGAGCGCGACGTCGTGCTGCTGCGCGGCATCGAGCCCAACATGCGCTGGCGTTCCTTCTGCGCCGACATCGTCAAGGTCTGCCACGAGCTGGGCGTCGAGCTGGCGGTGATGCTGGGCGCGCTGCTCAACGACTCGCCGCACACCCGTCCCGTGCCGATCCTGGGCGGGGCCACCGACGAGGCGCTGGCCCGCTCGACCAACCTTGAGCTCAGCCGCTACGAGGGCCCCACCGGCATCGTCGGCGTGCTCCAGCACGCCTTCGGCGAGGCCGGGCTCGACGCGATCTCCCTGTGGGCCTCGGTGCCCCACTACGTCGCCCAGCCGCCCAACCCGAAGGCCACCCTCGCGCTGCTGCGCCGCATGGAGGACGTGCTGGAGATCCCGATGCCGCTCGGCGACCTCGACGAGGAGGCGCGGGCCTGGGAGCGCGGCGTCGACGAGCTGGCCTCGCAGGACAGCGAGGTGGCCGAATACGTCAAGGAGCTGGAAGAGCGCAAGGACGCCGCCGAGCTGCCCGAGGCCAGCGGAGACGCGATCGCCGCCGAGTTCGAGCGCTACCTGCGGCGACGCGACCGCGACACCGACGGCTGACCTCCGACCGCGCCTGTCGGGGCAGGCGTCGGGACCGGCGGCCGACCGCTTCAACGCCGCTGCCGGCCGGCCCGTGACCGTTCTGATGCCGCTGTCGGCCGGCCTCTGACCGCCTACGTCCGGGTGGGTGCCGGGATGGGCTGACGGCTTTCGAGTGCCTGGTCGAAGCGGTGCCAGATCAGGGCGGTCACGGCGGGGTCCGGGGCCAGCGGGGCGGTGACCAGGTCGGCGCCCGCGCCGGTCAGCCGGTCGTGGAAGAAGCCGGGGGCCAGCACGTACGAGGCGACCACCACCCGGCCACCGGACGTCGTCCGCGCCTGATCCACCGCCTCGCGCAGGGACGGCGTGCCCGACGCGGCGAAGGCCGCCGTGACCGGACGCGACAGACGTACCGAGAGCCGATGGGCCGCGGCGCGCACGTCGGCGAGCCCGGCGGGGTCCGAGGAGCCCGCGGCACCCAGGATCACCGTGTCGGCGGCGCGCAGCCCGGCTCGGTCCAGCGTGCGGACGAGTGCCGAGGTCAGCAGGCGGTGCGGCCCCAGCCGGTCGGCGACCAGCGCGTCCGGGCGGCGGGCGGCGATCACCTCGGGCAGGTCGATGTGCACGTGATAGCCGCCGGCCAGCAGCAACGGCACGACGACCACCGGCCCCGGCACGGCGGGCAGCACGTCCTTGAGCAGCGGGCCGCTGATCTCCAGGAAGGCCGGCTCGACCCGGCGCCCCGGACGGGCCCGGCGGACCGAGCCGGCCAGCGCGGCCAGGGTCCGCTCCCCCGCCGCGCTCCGCGTACCGTGCGCGGCCAGCACCAGCGTGGGCAACGGTCCGGCCGCCGGCACGGGGGCGGGCTGGGCGGGCCGGTGGGCGGTCACGGGGTCGGCTCGTGGGAGCAGGCCAGGCGGTAACCGCGTTTGACGACCGTCTCGACGATGCCATGCGGGCCCAGGGCGCGGCGCAGGCGGGTGACGGCCATCTCCACCGCGTGCTCGGCCGAGTCGCGGGCGGTGCTGCCCGGCAGGACCGTACGCAGGTCGGCGCGGGAGACCACGTGGCCCGGCTTGTCGGCCAGGCGTTTGAGCACCGCCATCGGCGCGGGCGGCAGGGGACGCAGGTCGCCGTCCACGACGACGGCGTGGCCGCGGATCTCCAGCCGGTGCCCGCCCGCCACCAGCCGGGTGACGCCGTGCTCGGGCAGATGCCTGGCCAGGACGCGGGCCAGGGCCCCCAGCCGGGCGCGGTCGGGCAGCAGGGCGCGTACGCCGCGCGAGGTCAGCGGCTCGGCCGTCACCGGGCCCACGCACGCGGCCACGACGGGCCCGCCGAACGCGGCCAGCAACGCCTCCTCCAGCCCGTCGGACCGGGCCGCGCCGAGCATCGCGTGGACGGCGGGCGCGCTGGTGAAGGCCACCGCGTCCACCGCGCCGGAGACGGTCTGGCTGATCAGGCGGCGCAGGGGCGAGATGTCGCGGTAGGGCAGCCATCGGTAGACCGGGATCTCGATCACCTCGGCCCCGGCCCGGCGCAGGTCGGCGACGAAGGCGGTGAGCGGCTCGCCGTGCTGCTGCACCGCGATGCGGCGGCCACGCAGGTCCTGGGCGAGGAGGTACTCCTTGATCTCGTCGCAGGACTCGGTGGCGGGCGTCCAGTGGTCGGTCAGGCCGGCGGCCCGTACGGCTCCTCTGGCCTTGGGGCCGCGGGTGAGCAGGCGCGCGCCGGCGAGGTGGCCGCCGAGGTCGGCGGACAGGCCCCATCCTTCGGCGGCGGCCATCCAGCCGCGGAAGCCGACGCCGGTGGTGACGACCAGGTCGTCCAGGGGGGCCTGGAGGGTGTGGCGGGTGGCGGCGAGCAGGTCGGCGTCCTCGGCCAGGGGCACCAGGCGGATCGCCGGGGCGCTGACGACGCGGGCGCCGCGCCGCTCCAGCAGCGCGCCGAACTCCTCGCGCCGCCGCGTGGCGGTCACCCCGACGGTGAACCCGGCCAGCGCGTCGGGCGCCGTCTCGGGAGACGACCCGGCGGCCGCGAGACCCGCCGTCCCGGGTGACGATCCATCGGGCGCGAGGCCCAAGGGCTCGGGGGACCACCCGGCGGCCGCGAGGTCCGTCGGAGGCGCGTACGCGCGGTCCCTTGGGCCTTCGGCGGCGGTCATGCCGTCACCTCCGGGCGGGCGATCCACCCCAGGTGAGCCGTCCGGCCCGGGCGGGCGGGCCGGCTCAGGCGGGCGGGCCGGCCTGGGAGGGGTCCGGGCGGGGGGCCGGGGATCACAGACGCGGGTGACGCAAGTGAGATCACCCTCCGATCCTGCTTTCGGGTGGTTTCACCCCTGGGTCTCCTCTGTTACCGCTGTGCTACAAGGCACGGCCTTCAGGGTTGAGGGCAGCCGGCGGCGGGAACCGTTCCGCATGACGATCACGGCGTTTCGGGGAGTTGCGGGTGACGGTCCGGCCTATTCGCGTGTTCGACGATCCGGTGCTCCGCGCGGTCGCGGAACCGGTGCACGACTTCGACCGGGAGCTGCGGCGCCTGGTGAAGTCCCTGACGCTCACACTGCGGGCGGGAGCCGGCCGGGCGGGCCTGTCGGCCCCGCAGATCGGCGAGCCGGTTCGGGTGGTCGTCTACTCCTACGACGGACGTTCCGGCCATCTGGTCAACCCGCGGCTGGAGCTGTCGGAGCGGCGGATCACCGCCGACGAGGCGTGCCTGTCCGCGCCGGGCCTCTGGCGTCCGCTGGAACGCTCCTACATGGTCACGGCGCGCGGCCGCGACATGTTCGGCAAGCCCGTGACGCTACGGGCGCTGGGCGTGCTGGCGAGGGTGCTGCAGCACGAGACCGACCATCTCGACGGCGTGCTGTTCAGCGACCACCTCGAAGCTGCGGAGCGGGAACGTTTCCTGGCCGAGGCGCTGCCGGCGAGCTGAGCTCCCGCCGCTGCTCGGGGTCGGTGCCGCCCCACACGCCGTGCGCCTGCCTGGTGTCCAGCGCGTACTCCAGGCAGGGTCTGCGCACGGGGCACCGGCCGCAGATCGTCTTGGCCTTCTCGACCTGCGAGCGGCCGGGCCCTTCGAGCGAGATCGGGAAGAACAGTTCGGGGTCCAGTTCCAGGCAGGCCGCCCGGCGTGACCAGTTGAGCATCATCATGCTCATCGCGCCTACCCATGCCTTCCGGCGTCATACCTCGGCCAGCAACCGGTCCCAGTCCTCCAGGAACCGGGGCAGGCCGTACCGGGCCAGGGCGGCGGCCCGCGCGGCCTTGCCCGCCTGGGCGGCCCGCTCGGGGTCGGCGACGAACGCGTGCAGGGCGTCGGCCAGCACGTCCACCTTGGTGGAGATCACCCCGGCCTCCTGCGGCACCGCCTCGACGGCCTCGGTCGTGGCCAGCGCCACGACCGGCAGGCCGAGGGTCATGGCCTCGATGAGGGCCAGGCCCAGCGACGTCCAGCGGTAGGGGTGCAGGTAGGCGCGTCTGCGGGCGAGGGCGGCGTGCATGACGTGCTGCGGCAGGTCCTCGTAGGTGCCGTACGGCAGGCCGTCCACCTTCATGCCGAACACGTCCAGCGGCACGCGCTCGGCGAAGCGCGGCAGCAGGTCGGTGCCGGCGACCCTGGTACGGCGTACCGGCTCGTTGACCACGACGCCTGCCCTGGCCAGCTCGCCGGTGTACAGGTGACCGGGGTCGGGGACGCCGTGCTCGATCACGCGGGTGCGGGCCCGGCCGTTGTCCCAGAACAGCTCGTTGAAGTGGGTGACGTGCACGAGCGTGATGTCGTCCTGGCCGGACAGCGGATGCCTGGTACGCGGGACGTCGCCGGCCGGGGTGTTGTGCTCGACGTACACGCCGGGCACCGCGCGGCCGAGCCAGTCGCGGGCCAGGTCGATCTCGTACGGCCGCTGGTAGACGACGACGTCGATCGGCTCGTCGCGGATGCGGTCGTACGGCACCTCGCGGGCGTTGGCGGGCCAGTCGTAGGTGGCGGCGCGCCCCCGGCCGTCGGGACCGCGGCCGGGCACGAGCGGCAGCACGTAGTCGTGGCCGCCGCTGACGAAGGCGCTGGTCCACGCCCCGTGGACGTGCCAGACGAGGATCCTCACCAGCGGCTCCAGCCCATGGCCCGGGCCCAGGGCGCGGCCGAGACCGCCGCGACGGGCGCCTCGGGCGCGCTCAGCACCCGTTCCACGACGTCGGTCAGATCCTCGGCGACCTCGGCCGCCTGTTCGATCTCCTCCTCCAGCGTCTGCAGCGTCGGCACGAGGATGCCCCGGGCCCCCGCGGCCCTGGCAGCCTCCATGTCCCTGCCGATGTCGCCGACCACCACGCAGTCGCGCGGGCTGACGTCGAGGACGGCGGCCGCCCTGATGACCAGCCCCGGCGCCGGTTTGCGACAGGTGCAGCCGTCGGCGTCGTCGTGCACGCAGATGGCCCACGCGTCGAACGGCCCGAGCAGCTCCTCCACCCTGGCGTTCACCTGGTCCATCTCGTCCGGCGAGAGCAGGCCCTTGGCCACGCCGGACTGGTTGGTGACCACCGCGACGGGCACGTCGGCCCGGCGGAGCCTGCCGAGCGCCTCGACCGCTCCCGGCATGGGCTCGACGAGGCGCGGGTCGCCGTTGTACGGCACGTCTTTGATCAAGGTTCCGTCCCGGTCGAAGAGGACGGCCCCGGGACGTCGCTTTTCGAACACCTCTCACCTCCGTCGCATGACCGGCAGCTACCCGGACCAGAAACCGGCAAACAACTACAAAGGGTGACCAATCCCAGGCGGTTATGCCCGTTTTCGCATCGTCTGAGGTGACCGAAGGTTTGAGAGGCGCTCCTCTCGGTAGCGGTTCTCGACATCTGCGGGGGAGGAAACGATGAAGTTTCTCGGCATCAACGCGATCTTCCACGATCCGGCCGCGGCCCTGGTCGTCGACGGGAGGATCGTGGCCGCGGCGGAGGAGGAGCGCTTCAGCCGCCGCAAGCACGGCAAGCGGCCGCTGGCGTTCTCCGCGTGGGAGCTGCCCGAGCAGGCCGCCGCGTGGTGCCTGGAGGAGGCGGGCCTGTCCCCCGAGGACCTGGACGCCGTGGCCTACTCCTACGACCCGGGCCTGGTCGTCCAGCGGCCCGAGGGCGACTGGGAGGACCTGCGCACGAAGTACGCCGTCAGGGCCCCCGCCTTCCTGGCGACCGCGCTGCCGGGCCTGGACCCCGGGCAGGTCTCCTACGTCCCGCACCACGTGGCGCACGCCGCCTCGGCGGGCCTGGCCTCCCCCTGGCGGGACTGCGCGGTGCTGGTGTGCGACGGGCGCGGCGAGAACGTCTCCCACCTCGCCGGCCGCTACCGCGACGGCGAGCTGGAGGTGCTGGCCGCCCAGGAGCTGCCGCACTCCCTCGGCCTGATGTACGAGGACGTCACCCAGCACCTCGGATTCCTGCGGTCCAGCGACGAGTACAAGGTCATGGCCATGGCCTCCTACGGCCGGCCGCGCCACCTGGAGTCGCTGCGCGAGATCGTCCACACGACCGGCGACGGCGGCTTCCGCGTCGAACCGGTCGACTGGAACGTCTACGTCAAGGCCCTGGCCCAGGGCGAGCCCTGGACCTCCGACCACGCCGACCTGGCCGCCAGCGTGCAGGCCCGGCTGGAGGAGGTGCTGCTGGAGCTGGCCCGCTGGCTGCACGAGCGCACCGGCGAACGGCGGCTCGCACTGGCCGGCGGGGTGGCGCTGAACTGCGTGGCCAACACCCGGCTGCTGGACGAGGGGCCGTTCGAGGAGGTGTGGGCCCAGCCGGCCGCCGGCGACTCCGGCACGGCGCTGGGCGGCGCGCTGCACCTGGCGCAGGCCTACGGCGAGCCGGCCGGTCCGATGCCGGGCGCCGCGCTCGGGCGCGGGTTCACCGACGAGGAGCTGGGCGCCTGGCTGGACGTGGCGCGGGTGCCGTACACGCGGCCGGCCGACCTGGGCGCGGCGGTGGCCGCCGAGCTGGCCGCCGACAAGATCGTGGCCTGGTTCCAGGGCCGCGCCGAGTACGGGCCGCGCGCGCTCGGACGCCGGTCGCTGCTGGCCCATCCGGGACACGCGCGCAACACCGAGCGGCTCAACGACGTCAAGGGCCGGGAGCAGTTCCGGCCGATCGCGCCCATGGTGCTGGAGTCCAGGGCGCCGGAGATCTTCGGGCGGGGGCCGGTGCCCTCGCCGTACATGCTGTTCGTGCACGACGTGCGGGAGCCCTGGCGGGAGCGCATCCCGGCGGTCGTGCACGTGGACGGCACCGCGCGCATCCAGACGATCTCGCCGGCCGACGACCCGCTGATGGCGCGGGTGCTGACGGAGTTCGAGGCGCGTACGGGGCTGCCGGTGGTGGTCAACACGAGCCTGAACACCGCCGGCCGGCCGATGGTCGACGATCCCCGGGACGCGCTGGAGTGCTTCGGCTCCTCGCCGGTGGACGTGCTGGCGCTGGGGCCGTACCTGGTGCGGCGCGGGGAGGTGTTCGCCTCGTGATCACCGTCGTGATCCCCACCATCGGCCGCGCCACGCTGCGGCGGACGCTGGCGGCGGTGGGCCGGGCGACGCCCGTGATCGTGGTGGACGACCGGCGGGCGCGGTCCGCCGCACTGGAGCTGCCCGATCACGTCCGGGTGGTGCGCTCGGGCGGGCGGGGCCCGGCCGCGGCGCGCAACGCCGGCTGGCGGGCCGCCGGGACGCCGTGGGTGGTGTTCCTGGACGACGACGTGATCCCCCGTCCCGGGTGGGCCGAGGCGGTCTGGAAGGACCTGGTGGACCTGCCGGAGGACGTGGCCGGGAGCCAGGGCCGGATCGAGGTGCCGCTGCCGGCCGGCCGGCGTCCCACCGACGCCGAGCGGAACACGGCGGGGCTGTCGGAGGCGCTGTGGGTGACGGCCGACATGGCCTACCGGCGTTCGGTGCTGGAGCAGACGGGCGGGTTCGACGAACGTTTCCCCCGGGCCTACCGGGAGGACGCCGACATCGCGCTGCGGGTGGCGCGGGCGGGGCACCGGCTGGTCATGGGCGAGCGGGTGACCACGCATCCGGTGCGCGAGGACGGGTTCTGGGCGAGCGTGCGATTCCAGCGCGGCAACGCCGACGACGCGCTGATGCGGCGGCTGCACGGGCCGCGCTGGCGTCAGGCCATCGGCGGCTCCGGGGGCAGGCTGCGCCGCCACGCCGCCACCACCGCCGCCGCCCTGACCGCCGCCGCCCTCGGCCTGGCCGCCACCCTGCCCCGCCGCTCCGGGAGCGGACTCGCGGGCGTGCGGCCCCACGGACAGCCCCACAGACGGCCCCACAGACGGCCCGGCAGGCGGCGCGCGACCGGCGGGTGGCGGGCGTTGCCGGTGCTGGCCGCGGTCGCCGGAGCCGTGTGGGCCGCGATGACCGCCGAGTTCGCCTGGCGGCGCATCGCCCCCGGGCCGCGTACCCCGCGCGAGGTGTGGCGCATGGCCGTCACCAGCGTGCTGATCCCGCCGGTCGCCTGCGTGCACCGGCTTCGGGGGGAATGGAGGTGGCGGCGATGAGACGTCGCGATCCGGCGGCTCGGTGCGACCGCGGCCGTACGAACGCCACGCAGTGCCGCGGGAAGGCCGGACGGGCCCCCCGCGCCCGCAGGCCCGCGGCCGTGGAGGCCGCGCCCGTGGAAGCCACCACCGCGGAGCCCGGCACGCCGGAGGCGGTGGCGTGCCGGACGGCCGGAGAGCAAGGCGGCGGCCGGGGACGCGTCCTGGTGGCGCGGCTGGACGACGCCGGTGACGTCCTGCTGGCCGGCCCCGCCACCCGCGCCGTCCGCACGCTCGCCGACGAGCTGGTCTTCCTGGCCGGCCCGAACGGCCGGGCCGCCGCCGAGCTGCTGCCCGGTGTGGACCGGGTGATCGAGTGGCGGGCGCCGTGGATCGACCACTCCCCCGCCCCCGTCTCCAGCGCCCAGGTGGCCGACCTCATCGCCCGGGTCAAGGGCGTGGACGAGGCGGTGCTCCTGACCTCCTTCCACCAGTCGGCGCTGCCGCTGGCTCTGCTGCTGCGGATGGCCGGCGTGCGGCGCGTCTCCGCGATCAGCAACGACTACCCCGGCTCGCTCCTGGACGTCCGGCACGTCGTGGACGAGTCGATCGACGTGCCCGAGGCCGAGCGCATGCTGGCCCTCGCGCGGGCGGCCGGGTTCGATCTGCCGCCCGGGGACGACGGCGAACTCGCAGTTCGGCGGCCATTGCCGGATATAGGCCGAGAAACAGGGCATCTCCTAGGCGTCGGCGCCGCTGCCGATGAACGCTCGTACGTCGTGGTGCATCCAGGGACGTCAGCCCCTGCCAGAACGTGGCCGGCCGACAGGCACCGGCAGGCTGTCAGGGAGCTGGTGGACGACGGGCACCGGGTCGTCGTGACCGGCACGGAACGTGACCTCACCGCCTACGTGGCCTGCGACGCGGCAGTCGACCTCGGGGGCAGGACCACGCTCGCCGAGCTGGCCGCCGTGATCGAACGTGCCGGCGTGCTCGTGGCCGGCAACACCGGTCCCGCGCATCTGGCCGCTGCGGTGGGCACGCCGGTCGTGAGCCTGTTCGCCCCTGTCGTCCCCGCCGCCAGATGGGCCCCGTACGGGGTGCCCACGGTGCTGCTCGGCGACCAGCAGGCGCCCTGCTCGGGAAGCAGGGCGCGCACCTGTCCGGTGGCCGGGCACCCGTGCCTGTCCATGGTGACAAGTGAGCAGGTGGTCAAGGCAGTGAGGGAGTTGATGCAGTGAAGGTCGATCTCATCTCCGAGCACGCCGATCCGCTGGCGGCCATCGGTGGCGTGGACGCGGGCGGCCAGAACGTCTACGTCGCGCACCTGGCGATCGCGCTGGCCGAGCGCGGTCACACGGTCGTCGTCCACACCAGACGCTCGTCGCGGTCGCAGCCCGGCGCGGTGGCCATGGCGCCCGGCGTCACGGTCGAGTACGTCACGGCCGGCCCGGCCGCGGTCGTGCCGAAGGACGAGCTGCCGCCGTACATGCCGGAGTTCACCGAACGCCTGGCCGAGCGGTGGGCGGCGAACCCGCCGGACGTGGCCCACGCGCACTTCTGGATGAGCGGCCAGGCGGCCCTGCGGGCCGCCCATGGCGTGCCGGTGGTGCAGACCTTCCACGCGCTCGGGACCGTGAAGCGGCGCTGGCAGGGCGAGGCCGACACCAGCCCGGCGCACCGGATCGACACCGAGCGCGAGATCGGCAAGCGGGCCGACGCGGTGCTGGCCACCTGCGGCGACGAGGTGAGCGAGCTGTGCGCGATGGGCGTCCCCGAGCGGCGCGTCACGGTGGTGCCCTGCGGGGTGGACCTGACGGCGTTCCGCCCGGACGGGCCGGTCGCGCCGCGCGCGGGCGCCAAGGTGGTGCTCAGCATCGGCCGGATGGTGCCGCGCAAGGGCGTGGACACCATGATCGCCGCACTGCGCCAGATCCCGGACGCCGACCTGGTGATCGCCGGCGGCGGCCCGGACGACGACGGGGAGACCGAGCGGCTGCGCGACCTGGCCGCGGCCTACGGGCTGCGGGAGCGGGTGCACCTGATCGGCAGCGTCCCGCGCACGCACGTGCCCGCGCTGATGCGCTCGGCCGACGTCGTGGTGACCGTCCCCTGGTACGAGCCCTTCGGGATGGTCCCGATCGAGGCGATGGCCTGCGGCGTGCCCGTCGTGGCCTCCGCGGTCGGCGGCCACCTGGACACGGTCGCCGGCTGCGGCGTGCTGGTCCCGCCGCGCCGCCCCCGGGCGCTGGCCAGGGCGCTGCGCGACGTGCTCGCCGACGGGCGCAGGCGCGAGGCGCTGGGCGCCGCCGGAGCCCGGCGGGCCCGCGAACGGTACGGCTGGTCCCGCATCGCCGAGCAGACGGAGGCGGTGTACACGCAGGTCATCGACGGCAAGCTCGGCCGCCTCGCGGCTCTGGGGGGTTGATCATGGACAGACATCTGGAAAAGCTCTGGAACACGCTGGAGCAGGTCGACGGCCACGCGGTCACCATCCGCGCGTGGGGCGGGAAGCTGGCCGGCGTGCTGTCGGCCGGCGGACGGTTGCTGGCCTGCGGCAACGGGGGGTCGGCGGCCGAGGCCCAGCACCTGACGGCCGAGCTGGTGGGCCGCTTCAGGGCCGACCGGCCGCCGTACGCGGCGATCCCGCTGCACGGCGACAGCTCCTCGATGACCGCGATCGCCAACGACTTCGGCCACGAGGAGGTCTACGCCCGCCAGGTGCGGGCGCACGGCCGTCCCGGGGACGTGCTGGTGTGCCTGTCGACCAGCGGCGGCAGCCCGAACGTGCTGGCCGCGGCCAGGGCGGCGCAGGAGGTCGGCATCGCCGCCTGGGCCTTGACCGGGCCCGCGCCGAACCCGCTGGCCGAGCTGTGCGACGAGGCGGTGGCCGTGCCTGCCGAGGAGACGGCCACCGTCCAGGAGGTGCACCTCGCCATGATCCACCTGCTCTGCGACGCCATCGAGGAGGCCGTCTGATGGGCCCCCTTGTCGTCGTCGGCGACACACTGCTCGACGTGGACGTCGAGGGCGACAGCGAGCGGCTGTGCCCGGACGCGCCGGTCCCGGTGGTCGACATCTCGGCCGAGCACGCCCGCCCCGGCGGCGCGGGCCTGGCCGCGCTGCTGGCCGCGCGGGACGGCGCGGACGTGGTCCTGATCACCGCGATCGGCGACGACCCCGACGGGCACCGCCTGTGCGCCCTGCTGTCGGAGGAGGTCGAGCTGGTACGCCTGCCGCTGAACGGCGGGACCGTGCGCAAGACCAGGGTCAGGTCGAGGGGCCAGACCATGCTCAGGCTCGACACCGGCGACGGCGTCGCCCGGTCCGACCCGCTCGGCGAGATCCCCGAGGAGATCACGGCCGCGGTGGCCCGCGCGGGCGCCGTGCTGGTCTCCGACTACGGCAGGGGCGTGGCCGCGTCGGCCGGGGAACTGCTGCGCGAGGTGCGCGTACCGGTCGTGTGGGACCCGCATCCCCGGAGCGGGCCGCCGATGCCGGGCTGCGCGCTGCTGACGCCGAGCGAGGCCGAGGCCAGGATGTTGTGCCCGGACGGCTACCGCGGCCCCGACCACGCGGCCCGCCGCCTGGTGCGGGAGCTGCGCGCCGGGGCCGTGGCGGTCACCACCGGCGGCGACGGGGCCACGCTGGCCGTCCAGGGCGGTCCGCTGACGCGCGTGCCGGCGCCGGTGACGGCGTCCGGGCGGGACGCGTGCGGCGCCGGCGACCGGCTGGCCGGCGCCGCGGCGCTCGCGCTGCGCGACGGCGCGGACGTCGTGGAGGCGGTCACCATCGGCGTCGGCGAGGCCTCGCGCTTCGTCGAGCGCGGCGGGGCCGCCACCGTCCGGACGCATGAGCAGCGGCTCGGCGACCGGCCGCGCACCGCGCTGGAGGTGGCCAGGCTCACCCGCGCGCAGGGCGGCCGGCTGATCGCCACGGGCGGCTGCTTCGACCTGTTGCACGCGGGGCACGTGAGCCTCCTGCGGCGGGCCAGGGCGCTGGGCGACGCTCTCGTCGTCTGCGTCAACTCCGACGACTCGGTGCGCCGGCTGAAGGGCCCGTCCAGGCCCATCGTCGGCGCGCGTGACCGGGTCGAGGTGCTGCGGGCGCTGAGCTGCGTGGACGCGGTCCTGGTGTTCGAGGAGGACACCCCGGCCGAGTCCATCGAGCTGCTGCGGCCCGACGTGTGGGTGAAGGGCGGGGACTACGAGGGGGAGGTCCTGCCCGAGTCAAAGGTCCTGGAGCGGCTCGGCGCCGAGTTCGTCGCGCTGAGCACGCTGCCGGGACGTTCGACCAGCAATCTGATCAGGGAGATCCAGTGAAGATTTTGATCACCGGGGGCGCCTCCGGACTCGGCCTGGCCACCGCCGAAGCGGTCGAGAAGGAGGGCTGGCGGGCGCTCGTCGTCGACGTGCGCGAGCCGGACCAGCGCTTCGACCACGTCACCGCCGACCTGGCCGACCGCGGGCAGGCCGAGCGGGCCGTGCACGAGCTGGCCGAGCGGGCCGGCGGCCTGGACGGGGTGGTGACCGCGGCCGGCATCGACGCCTGCGGGCGCCTGGAGGACGTGCCCGCCGACGACTGGGAGCGGGTGATCCAGGTCAACCTGCTCGGCACGGCCGCCGTCGTACGGGCGGCGCTGCCGTACCTGAAGCGGACCCGCGGCAAGGTGGTGACCTGCGCCTCGACGCTCGGGCTGCGCCCGCTGAGCGACGCCTCGGCGTACTCGGCCTCGAAGTTCGGCGTCGTCGGCTTCACCAGGGGGCTGGCGGTCGAGCTGCGCGGCGAGGTGGGGGTGACCCTGCTGATCCCGGGCGGCATGCGGACGGGCTTCTTCGACGGGCGTCCCGAGCAGTACAAGCCGGGCCCCGAGGCGGGCCTGAACGACCCCGCCGACGTCGCCCAGACCGTCGTGTTCGCGCTCCGGCAGCCGGCCGGGTGCGAGGTCAGAGAGCTGGTCGTCTGCCCCTCGACGGAGACGTCATGGCCCTAGAGCTGCTGGCGCTGCGCGGGCTCGGCCTGGGCGACCTGCTCACGGCCGTCCCCGCGCTGCGGGCGCTGCGGCAGTCCTTTCCCCGGCACCGGATCACGCTGGCCGCGCCGAGGTCCCTGGAGGCCCTGCTGCCGCTGATCGGCGCGGTGGACGCCCAGGTGGACGTCGCCGGGCCGGGCCCGGTGCCGTTCGAGCGGCCCGACATCGCGGTCAACCTGCACGGCAAGGGGCCGCAGAGCATCGAGGCGCTGCGTGCCACCGACCCGGCCCGGCTGATCAGCTTCGGCGTCGGCCCGCAGTGGCAGGACGGCGTGCACGAGGTGCGGCGGTGGTGCGGCCTGCTGGAATGGCACGGCATCCCCGCCGACCCGCAGGACCTGACGCTCGGCGTCTCCGACCGGACGGGGCCCGTGATCGTGCATCCGGGCGCCGCCTACCCGGCGCGGCGCTGGCCGCCCGAGCGGTTCGGCGAGGTCGCGGCCGCGCTGGACGACGTGGTCGTCACCGGCAACGCCGACGAGGTGCCGATCGCCAGGAGGGTCGCCGAGCTGGCCGGGTTGCCGGAGGAGCGCATGCTGGCCGGCCGTACCCGGCTGGCCGACCTGATCGACCTGGTCAGCCGGGCCAGGCTGGTGGTCTGCGGCGACACCGGGGTCGCGCACCTGGCGACGGCGTTCTGCGTGCCGTCGGTGGTGCTGTTCGGCCCGGTCCCGCCGTCGGAGTGGGGGCCACCGCCCGGCTGGCGGCACGTGGCCCTGTGGGCCGGCCGCAAGGGCGACCCGCACGGCCAGCGCCCGGACCCCGGTCTGCTGAAGATCGAGGTGTCCGAAGTGGTCGACGCAGCTCTGGAGGTCACGTCATGAGGGCTCTGGTCACCGGCGGAGCCGGCTTTCTCGGTTCCTATCTGTGCGAACGCCTGCTGGCCGAGGGCGCCGAGGTCATCTGCATGGACAGCTTCCTGACCGGCGGCCCGCGCAACGTCGAGCACCTGCTGGACAATCCGGCCTTCCGGCTCATCGAGAGCGACCTGACCGGGTACGTGCACGTCCCGGGCCAGGTGAACCTCGTGCTGCACTTCGCCTCGGCCGCCTCGCCGGCCGACTACCTGCGCTACCCGATCGAGACATTGCGGGTGGGCAGCGTGGGCACCCTGCACGCGCTCGGGCTGGCCAGGGAGAAGGGCGCCCGGTTCGTCCTGGCGTCCACCAGCGAGGTGTACGGCGACCCGCTGGAACACCCGCAGAAGGAGACGTACTGGGGCAACGTCAACCCGGTCGGCCCGCGCAGCGTGTACGACGAGGCCAAACGCTTCGCCGAGTCGCTGACCACCGCCTACCGGCAGTCGCGCGGCACCGACACCGGGATCGTGCGCATCTTCAACACCTACGGCCCGCGCATGCGCCCGTTCGACGGCCGGGCGATCCCGACGTTCATCCGGCAGTCGCTGAAGGGCGAGCCGCTGACCATCACCGGCGACGGCTCCCAGACCAGGTCGATCTGCTACGTGGACGACACCGTCGCGGGCATCCTGGCCATGGCCCGCAGTGACTTCCCCGGCCCGGTCAACATCGGCAACCCGGACGAGCTGACCATGCTGGAGCTGGCCGCCCTCGTCCGCGACCTGACCGGGTCGAGCTCGGAGATCGAGTTCATCGACCGGCCCGCCGACGACCCGAAGGTGCGCCGGCCCGACACCACGCTGGCCGCCGAGCGGCTGGGCTGGCGGGCGGAGGTGCCCGCGAAGGAGGGGCTGCGGCGCACGATCGAATGGTTCACCGCGGAGCTCGCCGCGAACGAGAGGTTCGAGCAGCTGCGTGTGTGAGGGAGAGCGCCGAGACTTCGGCGACTCCACGGGAGGTCGTGGGCCGGGCCCGAGAACCCGGCCCCCCACCAAGTCCAACCCACCC
>NZ_JBEYTJ010000040.1:0-93615 GCF_040642995.1 Nonomuraea sp. NPDC047529
CCTTTCGGCGGGCTCCCTCAGGCCGTTGCCGTCTTGTGGGCGTGCGCGGGCCACCATGCGGTCAGGGGTGTCCTGGGTCGCGGGGCGTGAGGGGGATGTGGGGGGTGATAAAGGGTGACGGATACAGCAAGCGGACCGTTTCGCCTTGTTGCCGCCAGACGCTAAGCGCTTGTTGACGGCGCGAAAATACGTATGTTCATCGGTAGGCATACCGACATTTCCGTTACCGCTGGTCACATCAGTCCACGTGCGGGTAGTACGCGCGATGCTGGACAATCGAGCACGTGCAGTTCGGCATCCTGGGCCCCTTGGAGGTGCGGTCGTCCGGCGGCGACGCGATCGCCGTGGGCGGTCCGCGACCGCGTGCCCTGCTCGCCCTGCTGCTGCTGGAGGCCGGCCGCACGGTCGGCGTCGACCGGCTCATCGACGCCCAGTACGGCGAGAGCCCACCGGCGGGCGCGGCCAACGCCGTACAGGCGCAGATCTCCCGGCTGCGGCGCAACCTGCCGGCCGACCTGATCGAGTTCCACGGCGCCGGCTACCGGCTGGCGGTCCCGCCCGAGGACGTCGACGCCCACCGCTTCGAGCGCCTGGCCCGCGAGGGCCGGCGGCTGCTCGCGGCGGGCCGGCACGCGGCGGCGGCGGACACGCTCAAGGAGTGCCTGGACCTGTGGCGCGGCCCGGCGCTCGCGGACGTGCGCGAGGCCGCGTACGCGCCGGGGCAGGCCGACCGGCTGGAGGAGCTGCGCCTGGCGGCCCAGGAGGACCTGTACGAGGCCGACCTCCACCTGCCCGAGGCCGAGCCCGCGGCGGGCCTGCGCGAGCTGGTCGCCGCCCACCCGCTCCGGGAGCGCCCGCGCGCGCTGCTGATGCGCGCCCTGCACGCGGCCGGACGGCAGGCCGAGGCGCTGGCCGTCTACGACGAGGCGCGGCGGCTGCTGGCCGACGAGCTGGGGGCCGACCCGTCGCCCGAGCTGGCGGCGCTGCACCTGGCGATCCTGCGGGGCGAGCAGCGGCGGGCCCGCCCCACGCGGTCGGCGCCGCCGCCCCAGCTCACCACGTTCGTGGGCCGGGAGGAGGAGCTGGCGCGCCTGGCCGCGCTGCGCGGGGAGCGCCTGGTCACGATCACGGGCCCCGGCGGCACCGGCAAGACCCGCCTCGCCGTCGAGGCCGCCACCCGCGACCAGGGGACGCAGACGTGCTTCGCGGACCTGTCGCCCGCCGGCGGCGAAGGGCAGGTGCCGCTGCTGGTGCTGAACGCGCTCGGGTTGCGCGAGTCGGCGCTCGGCCCGAGCGTCCCCGGCCTGGCCGACCCCGCCGAACGCCTGGTCGCCGCCCTGGCCGAGCAGGACCTGCTGCTCATCCTGGACAACTGCGAGCACGTCGTCGCCGAGGCCGCCACGCTGGCCCGCCGCCTCCTGGGCGGCTGCCCCGGCGTGCGCGTCCTGGCGACCAGCAGGGAGCCGCTGGGCATCACCGGCGAGCACCTGGTCCCGCTCCCGCCGCTCGGCACCCCGCCGCCGGGCGTCCCGGCCGGGGACGCGCTCGCCTACCCGGCGGTCAGGCTGTTCGCCGACCGCGCCGCCGCCGTACGGCCGGGGCTGGAGCTCGACCTCGGCGCGACGCTGAGCATCTGCGCCGCGCTGGACGGCCTGCCGCTGGCCATCGAGCTGGCCGCGGCGCGAGTGCGCACGTTCCCCGTGGAGGAGATCGCCGCGCGGCTGGCCGAGCACGGCCGGTTCCGGCTGCTCTCGCGCGGCGACCGCACGGCCGCCGCCCGGCACCGGACGCTGCACGCCGTCGTCGAGTGGAGCTGGGACCTGCTGGACGCCGAGGAGCAGGTGCTGGCCCGGCGGTTCTCGGTGTTCTCCGGCGGCGCCCGGCTGGAGGCGGTCGAGCGGGTGTGCGGCGAGGACAGCGCCGTGCTCCTGGCCGACCTGGTGGACAAGTCGCTCGTCGAGACCGCCGGCGACCGCTACCGCATGCTGGACACCATCCGGCTGTTCTGCGCCGAACGGCTGGCCGAGGCCGGCGAGGAGGAAGGGCTGCGCGCCGCGCACGCCGCCTGGCACCTGGAGCACGCCCAGCGCGCCGAACCCCACCTCTACCGGGCCGAGCAGCTCGAATGGCTGGCCGTGCTCAGGGCCGACGACGCCGACCTGCGGGCCGCGCTGCGCTGGGGCGTCGAGCACGACCCGCCGCTCGCGCTGCGGCTCATCGCCGCCCTGGCCATGTACTGGTGGCTGAGCGGGAGCCGCGGCCAGGCCGTCCAGCCGGCCAGGCGGCTGCTCGACGCGATCGGCCACGAGCCGCCCGCGGACCTGGCCGACGAGTACGTGCTCGCCGTCCTGCACGCCGCCCTCGACGCCGGGTCACCGCACTGGACGCGGGCCCGCGCGATCATGTCGGAGACCGGCCGGCCGATGCGGCACCGGTTCGCCGCCGCGCTGTGGGGCATGACCGCGGGCCCGCCCGAGGCCGGCGCGGACGGTCCGCGGCGGCGCGGGCTCGGCGAGGACCCGTGGAGCGTGGCGCTCGGCCGGCTCAGCGAGGCGCTGCTCACGCTGCTGAACGGCGGGGTCGTGGCGGCCGAACGGGAGCTGGAGGCCGTGCTGGAGGCGTTCGGCGGGCTGGGCGAGCGCTGGGGCAAGGCGCAGGGGCTCGACTGGCTGGCACTGGTCGCGGGCTGGCGCGGCGAATGGGCGCGGGCCATGGAGCTGTGGGAGGAGGCGGTCCGGCTGCTCGACGAGCTCGGGGCGCTGGACGAGCTGGCCGACGTGCTGTGCCGGCGGGCCGGCGCCCGGCTGCGCGCGGACGGCCCGGCGGCGGCCAGGGCCGACTACCTGCGGGCCCTCGACATCGCCCGCGAGGTGGGCCGTCCGGAGCTGACGGTGACCGTGCACGTGGGGCTGGCCGACCTGGCCAGGATCGAGGGGAACCTCGGCGAGGCCGCCGAACGGCTGCGGGACGCGCTGGCCGCCGCCGGTCAGGGCGGCCCGGCGGCCGGCGGCACCGGGTCGCAGGTGTCCACGGCCCTGGGCCGGCTGGCCCAGGCCAGAGGCGAGACGGTCGAGGCCGTGGCCCGGCACCGGGAGGCGGTGGCCGCCGCCCGGCGCTCGCCGATCGGCAGCGACCTCGCCGACGCCGCCGAGGGCCTGGCCGAGGCCGTCCTGCCCGACGCACCCGAGCGGGCCGCGCTGCTGCTCGGCGTCGGCGTGGCGCTGCGCGGCATGGCGGTGACCGGCGACCCCGACGTGGCCGCCACGGCCGCCGCCGCCACGGCCGCGCTCGGCCCGGAGCGCTTCGCCACCCTGTACGCCCGCGGCGCCGCCATGACCAGGGAAGAGGCCCTGTCCACGATCCTCTCCTGACAGTCCGGGACGGCCGCGCCGGGGACTGTCAGCCGGTCGTCGCCGGGCTGTCAGCGCTCCCGGCGAGGCTTGCCGACATGAGAGACCACCTGAAGAACACCAACGTCCTCGTCTCCGGCGCCAGCATCGGCGGCCCCGCGCTCGCCCACCTGCTCGCCCGCCGCGGCTGCAACGTCACCGTCGTGGAGAGGGCGCCGGCCCTGCGCGAGGGCGGCCAGGCCGTGGACTTCAAGGGCGAGACCCACCACACCGTCCTGACCCGCATGGGCATCCTGGACGACGTGCGCCGCCTCCAGACCGGCGGCACCGACCAGCACTTCGTGGACGCCTCCGGCCGCACGGTCGCGGTCATGCCCGGCGAGTTCAGCGGCGGCGACATCGAGATCCGCCGCGGCGACCTGGCCCGCCTGCTGTACGAGCGCACCGCCGGCTCCTGCGAGTACGTGTTCGGCGACTCCATCACCTCGCTCACCGAGACCCCGGGCGGCGTGCACGTCACCTTCGAGCGTTCGGCCCCCCGCACGTTCGACCTGGTCGTGGGCGCGGACGGCATCCACTCCAACGTCCGCAGGCTCGCCTTCGGCCCGGAGTCCGACTACGTGGACTTCCTCGGCCACTACTACGCCCTGGTGGAGCTGGACGCCGACTTCGGCCCCCACGGCCAGATGTACAACGAGCCCGGCAGGATGGTCGCGGTCGGCGGGCCGAAGGCGACGGCGTTCTTCGTCTTCGCCTCCGAGCGGCTCGACTACGACCGCTACGACACCGAGCAGCACAAGGCGATCCTGGCGCGGGCCTACGCCGGGATGGGCTGGCGCACCCCGCAGGTCCTCGACGCGCTGCGCGGCGCCAAGGAGGTCTACCTCGACTCGCTCAGCAGGGTGAACATCGACCGGTACTCGACGGGCCGGGTGGTGCTGCTGGGCGACGCGGCGTACGGCAACACGCTGGGCGGCTTCGGCACCGGGCTGGCGCTGGTGGGCGCGTACGTGCTGGCCGGGGAGCTGGCGGCGGCGGGCGGCGACCACCGCGCGGCCTTCGCCGAGTACGAGCGCCAGATGCGCGGCTACGCCAAGATCGCGAAGAGCGGCAACGCGGGCCCTTTCCTGGCTCCCGGCACCCCCGCCCGCATCCGCATGCGGAACTGGACCTTCAAGGTCGGCTTCCTGTTCCGCCTGATGATGAAGCTGACCGACAAGTTCGCCACGGACATCACGCTCAAGGACTACTGAGCGGCCACCCGGCCCACGCCGGCGTCGAGCCGGAGGCGGGGGGCGCCGTCCACCAGCGGGAGGTGGTCGTCGCCGGCGAGCCGCCAATCCTGGACGGGCACCAGGCCGGGCCCGATCAGCTCGAACCCGTCGAACAGCCGCAGCACTTCGCCGTGGCTGCGGAACACGCCCTGGGCGGGCGAGCCGGACGTGGCCAGGTGGAGCTGGGCGATGGCCTCGGGAGAGCTCTCGGCCATCGCGTGGGAGAGCACCAGATGGCTGCCGGGGGCCATGGGCTTCCTGAAGGCGGCCACGATGCCGGACGGGTCCTCGGCGTCCATGACGTAGTGCAGCACGCCGACCATCAGCACGCATACCGGCTGGTCGAAGTCGATCAGGCCGGTCACGTGCGGGTCGGCCAGGACGTCGGCCGGTCTGCGCAGGTCGGCCTGGATGCCGGCGACGCCCGGCTGGTCGGCGAGCAGCACCTGGGCGTGCAGGCGCACCATCGGATCGTGGTCCACGTAGATCACCCGGCAGGCCGGGCTCACCTCGCGGACGGCCTCGTGGATGCTGGGCGAGGTGGGGATGCCGGTGCCGAGGTCGATGAACTGGCGCACGCCCTGCCGGGCCACGTGGCGCACGGCCTCGATCTGGAAGCGGCGGTTGGCCCTGGCGACGGCGCGGGCGTCGGGCGCGACGGCCAGCAGCCTCTCGGCCACCGCGCGGTCAATGGCGACGTTGTCCTTGCCGCCGAGCAAATAGTCGTACACCCGGGCGGAGCTCGGTACGGTCGGGTCGACTCCGGGGGGAACGCGTTCCAGCTCAGACACGGCGGCTCATTTCCTCGCCTACCAATGTTCGACGGCCATACTACTCGGTAACTTCTGGCCCGGCCGGGAAGTTCCCGACATATCGGAACACGTTCTACTTCGCCGCGTAGCCGCAGGAGCGGGGGTCGTCGAGCTCGGGGTCCAGCTCGATCCGGCTCAGCACCGTCGCGTCGATCGGACGGCGGATCGTGCCGGCCGTGGCGCAGTCGTAGAACACGTACGCGCCGGAGTCCTGGCCGAGCACCAGCCAGCGTTCCCCCTTCGACAGGAGCCTGCCGCCGTCGTCGCGGACCTCGGCCCACTGGTTGGAGAAGCCGGTGAGCTGGAGCACGAGGTTGG
Organism: Nonomuraea sp. NPDC047529; assembly: GCF_040642995.1. Lineage (NCBI taxonomy): Bacteria > Bacillati > Actinomycetota > Actinomycetes > Streptosporangiales > Streptosporangiaceae > Nonomuraea > Nonomuraea sp. NPDC047529. The sequence continues at coordinate 5,755 of NZ_JBEYTJ010000040.1, forward strand.
CCTCGCCGCGGTCGTGCACCGCCTCGGCCCCCTGCGTCATCCAGCCCACGAGCACGAAGCCCAGGCCCACCCCCACCAGCGCGCCCGTCAGCACCCGCATCGCGGCCCGTCCCGTGGGCCTGGCCCGCAGCAGCCGGTACGGCACCAGCAGGCAGAACAGCCCGACCACCACGACCGTGATCAGCACCGGCGTGCCGGTGACGTCCAGGATGCCGAGCATCCCCCAGTACGCCACCCCCGACAGCGCCGCGCCGACCCCGGCGGCCAGCCACGGCTGCTCCCGTGCCCGGTCGAGGGCGCGTCCGGCCGCGCCGCGGGTGATCCGGTCGAGCAGCCACCAGACGCCCACGACCAGGCCGAGCAGCGGCAGCAGGGTCAGGAAGAGCAGCACCAGCGTCGCCACCAGATGGCCGAAGATGCTCGCCTGGGTGAGCCCGGCCTGCTCCGGGGTGATGCCGAAGGTGTCATAGACGCTCTCGAAGCCCAGGTAGAGCAGGGCGTACACGGCGACGGCGATCGGCACGACGACCGTACCGATCTTCTCCATCACCTCCAGCACGCTGCCCCTGGCGGGCGCGGTCTCCGGAGGCACGGTCCCGGAACGCGTCGCGGGCAACGTCTGATTCGTCATGGCACAAGAGGATGCATCAGGCGGGGACCGGCGTCATCCGTCGGGCGTGGCGAAGCGGCGCAGCAGCGTGGCCGCCTCGGCGAACCCGGCCACCACGTCGGCGGCCGTACGCTGCTCGCGCACCATCCCGACGGCCTGGCCCGCGTAGACGCAGGCGGTGTCGAAGTCGCCGTCGCGGCGGGCGGCGGCGATCCGCGCCGCGGCCTCCTCGTCGGCCGCCAGCTCCTCCTCGTGGCCGGCCCAGCGGTCGAAGAAGGCGTTGCGCAGGGCCCTGCCGCCGTACTCCACCGGCCAGTCCAGACGCTGGGCCACGTCGAAGACGCGGCCGTAGACGGTGTCGGTCTCGGCCGCGGCCAGCACGCGGGCCGCCGCCGTCCCGGACAGGGTGGTCTCCGCGCAGCCCATGAACGCCGTGCCGGCCCACGCCCCCTCGGCCCCCGCCGCCAGCACGGCGGCCAGCCCGCGCGCGGTGGCGATGCCGCCGGCCGCCAGCACCGGGATGCGGACGGCGTCCAGCACGCTCTGGAGCAGCGGCAGCGTGCCCACGTCGGCACGGCCGTGCCCGCCCGCCTCGGCCCCGCGCGCGACGACCGCGTCCACGCCGGCCTGCTCGGCGGCGCGAGCCTCGTCGGTGGTGCCCGCCTGGGTGACGACCGTGATGCCGGCCTGCCGCAGCTCCTCCACGTACCGCTCGTACGGCCCGAAGCTCACGGAGACGAGCCGGGGCCGGGCCGCGAGCACGGCCTCGAACTGGGCCGGGTTGCCGGGCAGCGCCCAGGCCATGAGCCCGATCCCGTACGGCCGCCCGCTCCCGGCGGCGACGGCGGCCTCGGCCTCGATCCAGGAGGCGGGCGCGGAGGAGGCGACCCCGATCACGCCGAGCGCGCCGGCCGCGGACACGGCGGCGGCCAGCCGGCCCGCCCCCACTCCGGCCATGGGCGCGCCCACCAGGGGCACCGTCAGCCCGAACCGCTCGGTCAACCACGTACGCACGCCGGTCCCCCTCCTCTGGCCCCTGCCGTTGCCAGTCTCGCAGCACGTCTTCCGGAGGCTGGCGGGAGGGGGACAACGCAGGATCCGTACGAAAGTAGAGCCGGATGACCGATGCGCCGGAGGCGGAGGCTGTGCATCCTGGTGGGGACGGGTCCGGCGCGCGTGGCCTGTTGTGAACCCGAGAGGAGTCGCCAGCACATGGAAAGCGCTGCAACCCGCCCTACCGTGGTCCTGGACAACGGTGTCGTCGGCCGGATCATGCTGGCCCACCGGTCGAGGCGCGATCTCGTGCTCGTGATGGGCATGGACGGCACCCTGCTGAGCTGCGACCTCGACGGCATCGCCTGCGTGGTCGGCGGCCGTCCCCTGTGCCGCGACGGCTGATCCCCCGCTACGGTCAGGAGCGGGCCACGAGGGCGGCCAGTTCGCCGACGGCGGTGAAGTCGTTGGTGAGGCGGTTCTTGGTGAGGGCGACGGCGGTGCCGGTCGCCGTGTCGGCCCACGCGTAGCTGCCGCCCGCCCCGCCGATGCCGAACGCCGTCGCACCCTCCTCCGGCGAGCCGCCGGGAAGCCCGATGGTGAACCCCAGACCCCACGTCGAGGGCATGCCGAAGACCTCGTCCGGGCCGCTGTAGGCCACCGCGGTCGCCTCGCGCAGCCGCTCCGGCGAGATCAGCCGGACGCCGTCCACCTCGCCCAGCAGGGCGGCGTACATGCGCGCGACGGCCCTGGCCGAGGTCTTGCCGCCGGCCGGGATGTCGGCGGTCAGGTAGTCGGGCCTGCTGCCGAGGGCGGCGTTCGGCATCAGCTCCATCGGCCCGGCCTTGAACATCGGCAGGTCGGCCGGCATGTCCCCGAACGCCGACGGGTCCATCGGCACGTCCTCCAGCCGGGCCAGGCGGTGCTGCTCCTCCGGCGGCATCCCGAAGTAGAGCTCGCGGGCCACGCCCAGCGGGCCGGAGACCTCCTCCAGCAGCACCTGCGAGATGCGCTTGCCGGTGGTCCTGCGGACGATCTCGCCGACGAGGAAGCCGAAGGTGTAGGCGTGGTAGCCCATCTTCGTGCCGGGCTCCCACCACAGCTCGGCGTTCTCCAGGGCGGCGACCATCTTGTCCCAGTCGCAGACGTCCTCGGGGGTCGTGTCGAGCGGCACGCCGGGCACGCCGGCCGTGTGGGTCAGCACGTGGCGGACGGTCACGCCCTCCTTGCCGTGCCTGGCGAACTCGGGCCACAGGTCGGCGACCGGGGTGTCGTAGTCGTACAGGCCGCGCTCGGCCAGGATGTGGGCGACGGCCGAGGTGGCGCCCTTGCCGATGGAGAAGTTGTAGAACGGGGTGTCGGAGGTGACCGGCCGGCCGGTCTCGGGGTCGGCCACGCCCGCCACCACGTCGACGACCTGCGTGCCGTCCCGGTAGACGGCCACCTGCAACCCGCGCTCGACGCCCGACTCGACCAGCTTGTCGGCGGTCTCCTGCACCTGCTGCTGAAGATCGGTCATGAGGTCGTCACTCCTGTCGCTTTCGGGAACTAGACGGTACAGTACTCAGATCAGTACGGAACTGTCCAGTACTGTGGGAACACATGATCGAAAGATTGGTGGGTCAGTGCCGGAAGAGGACGGGCGGACCGCCCGCAAACGCAGGCAGATCCTGGACGCGGCGCACGCCGTGTTCCTGCGCAACGGCTACGTGGGCGCCAGCATGGACGAGGTCGCCTCGATCGCCGCGGTCTCGAAACAGACGGTCTACAAGCACTTCAGCGACAAGGAACAGCTCTTCGCCACGATCGTCCTCGACACCGCGAACCAGATCCAGGGCCTGGCCGAGCTGATCGCGCAGTCGCTGGAGGGCAACCAGGACCTGGAGAAGGGGCTGCGCGAGCTGGCCCACGAGTTCCTCGACGCGATCATGCAGCCCGACGTGCTGCGGCTGCGGCGGCTGATCATCGCCGAGGCCGACCGGTTCCCCGACCTCGGCCGCACCTGGTACCGGCAGGGCTTCGAACGGTCGCTGGAGGCGATGGCCACCGCCTTCGGACGCCTGGCCGGGCACGGACTGCGTCCCGTGGACGATCCGCGGCTCGCCGCCGAGCACTTCGTCGGCCTGCTGCTGTGGATCCCGGTGAACAGGGTGATGTTCTCCGGGGGCGGCGACCACCACACCGAGGCCGAGCTCGACCGGCTCGCCGACGCCGCGGTGGAGGTGTTCCTGCGCGCCTACGGCGCCTAACCGGCCAGGAACTGCTTGAGCCCGGCGGCCAGCGCGCCGGCCATCTCCTCCCGGAACTCGCCGTCGGACATCTTGGCGGCGTCGCCCGGGTTGGCCATGTTGCCGCACTCGATGAACACCGCCGGGCGGGTGGACAGGTTGAGCCCGCCCAGGTCGGTGCGGGTCTGCAGGCCCTGCTCGCCGACGTAGGTGGCGTACGGGATGCCGGTGCCGTCGCGGAAGGCGTTCCGGACGGCCACGCCGAGCTTCCTGGACGGCTGGATGATCGCGTCGTTGTGCCCGGGCACCAGGCCCGGCATGATCACGTGGAAGCCGCGGCCGGCCGGCGGCGCGCCGTCGGCGTGGATCGACAGGACGGCGTCCGCCCGCGCCTTGTTGCCGATGGCCGCCCGCTCGTTGATGCAGGGGCCTACGCCGGTGTCGTCCGGTCGGGTCAGCACCACCTTGGCGCCCATGTCTTCGAGGCGCGGCTTCAGGCGGCGCGCGACGTCCCAGGTGAAGGCGTGCTCGGGGTAGCCGGCGGCGGTCTGGGTGCCGGTGGTGTTGCAGGGTTTGCGCCCGGTGATGATGTCGACCGGGCGGTTGATCTCCTTGGGGTGGGAGGCGTTGCCGCCGTTGTGTCCCGGATCGAGCACGACGGTCTTCCCGGCCAGCGCGTTCCGCGTCTCCTGCGACGGCGAGGCGGAGGTCACGACCACCCCCTGAGTGGTGCGTACGGGGCCGCCGCCGCAGGCCGCCGACAGCCCGGCCAGGGCGATCAGCACCACGGGGACGGCTGGGTGAACGCGCATGCGTCCGACCGTAACCCGGGCCTGCCCGCTGCCCCCGTCACCCACTCTGACCTGCGGCAACTATGACCTCGATTTGGGTTTCACCGGCACGGACGCCCGAGCTAGTCGCGGTCCCAGGTCACGCCGGGGATCGGCGGCTCCTCGCGCTTGCGGATCAGGTAGGGCGGCATGACCAGGGCGTGCAGGTTCGTCGAGAGCAGGGTGTCGATCGACTGCTCGGGCGTCTCGGTCAGCGGGTCGCCGGGGCCGTTGAGCGAGGTGTTGATCAGCACCGGGGAGCCCGTGGCCTCGTGCCACCTGGTCAGCAGGGCGTGCAGGAACGGCGTGGCCGACTCCTCCACGGTCTGGAGCCTGGCCGTGCCGTCCACGTGCGTCACGCCGGGCAGGCTCGCGCGGTGCTCGGGGCGCACGTCGGCGGAGTACTGCATGAACGGGGCCGGGCGGTCGACGCCGAACAGGCGCCCGGCGTGCTCGGCCAGCACGAGCGGGGCCAGCGGGCGGAACCATTCGCGGCCCTTGATCTCGAAGTTGACGTAGTCCTGCATGTCCGGTCTGGCCGGGTCGGCGATGATGCTGCGGTTGCCGAGGGCGCGCGGGCCCGACTCGCTGCGGCCCTGGTGCAGGCCCACGACGCGGCCGCTCTCCAGCAGTGACACCATCGCGCCCACCAGGTCGTCCGGCTGCTCGGCCACCAGGCCGTCCGGCAGGCTGCGTACGGCGGCGGTGATCTCGCTCTCGTCCGGGTCGGGGCCGAGGAAGTCGTCGGTCCAGCGGAAGCGGCTCTCGACGCCGAGGCATTCGACGAGGCCGTACAGGGCGCAGCCCACGGCGGTGCCGCCGGCGTGCGGGCTCGGCGGGATGAACACCTCGCGGAACGGCGACTCGCGCACGATCCGGCCGTTGGCCGCGCAGTTGAGCGCGACGCCGCCGGCGAAGGCCAGGCTGTCCAGGCCGGTCTGCCCGTGCAGCCAGGCGACCACCTGGGCGAGGGCGTTCTCGAAGACCCGCTGGCCGGCCGCGGCCAGGTCCGCCGCGCGGGAGAAGCGCTCGCCGCCGGGCTCGTAGACGTAGGCGTCGTGCTGGCCGAACGTCTCGATCCACTCCTCGGGGATGAACACCTCGTGGCCGCGTACGTCGAGGTCGGGCAGGCCGTACACGTACGCGTCGCCGAAGGGGGCCAGGCCCGTCACCTTGCCTTCGTGGCCCTCGCCCTCGGGCCACAGCAGCTTGGTCAGCAGCGCGTAGAAGCAGCCGAGGCCGGCCGGTCGCGTCCAGTCGCCGTCCCAGAGCTGCTTGGCCAGGCACTCGATCTCGCCGCCGCGCTCGCAGCGGTAGAACGAGGCCACCTCCAGCATGTCGTCGCGGGTGCCCTTCGGCAGCGGGACCGGCTCGGTGAAGTCCCTGACCCGGCTGCCGTGCGCGTCGATCACCAGGCCCGCGGCCCGGTCGAACGGCGAGGGCGGGAACGCGCTGTAGAGGTGGCTGAGATGGTGGGAGACCAGGACGACCCGGGCGTCCTCCTTGAGGTTCAGCGTCTCGCGCAGCTCCTCCTCGTAGGCGTCCTTGTGCTCGATCTCGGTGTCGGAGGAGTATCCCTCGACGACGAGGTCAACGGGCTCCTTGAGCAGCGGCATCTCGGGCAGGTACAGGTCCGGCAGGTCGCCGAGACGGCCCCAGTGATGCCTGCGCCGGCTGATGCGCTCCTTCTGCAGGCTGTACATGCCCGACTCGCCCACAGCGACAGCAACAGAACCATCCTGAGCGCGATTTATGCCGACAACGATGGGAACGTCCGCCATCTCTGATGCCTCCTGGGCTGTGATCACCGGCACCAGTACCCGAGCTTCGGACAAGACCATCCCTCAACCGCGTAACGGACACGTCAGCCCGGACCCGCCCGCGAATCCGGCAGAACTTGTGGGCCGAGTGCGCAGTCAAACCCTGCATGACGACGAAGCACACAATCGCGGCCGTGACCCTCGCGGCGGGCGTCGCGCTGGCCGGGATCTCCTCGCCCGCGCTCGCCGCCCCGACCTTCGGCCCGCTCGGATACGGCGGGGTCACGCTGGGCATGACCGCAAAGGCCGCCCAGGCCACCGGGAAGATCGTCCACAAGCCCGCCCTCGACTCCGACAGCTGCTCCGGCTGGGACCTCAAGGCCCAGCGGACGGGCCGCGACGCGGTCGGCCTGTTCATCTCCAAGAAGCGGGGCGTGGCGATCATCTTCGCGCCGAAGGGCGTCAGGACGCCGCAGGGCATCGGCATCGGCTCGACGGACGCCCAGCTCAAGCGCGCGTACGCCAAGAAGCTGCGGACGGCCGAGAGCGGCTTCCCGTACGTCGCCGTGCCGGGCAACCCGAAGGCCCACTACTACTTCCTGCTCTCCAAGGGCAAGATCTACGAGATGGGCCTGGCCCTGGACAAGCAGGACTGCGCGAACTGAGCGACGACCGTCCCACAGGTGGACGAAGGGCCCGGCCGAAACCCTGGAGTGTGATCCACGTCACTCACCCTGGCCGGGCGGGGGCGGACACGGTCCGGTCGCGGCAGCCCGCCCATCAGGCGATCATCGGCTTTAGGGCCCCCGAACGGACGGCACCGGCTTCTCCGTGAAGCCGGTGCTCTTTTATTTCCCGATAAATAGGGTCTAGCCCGGAGATGTGGTTCTTGGTAGAAATTGCCGCTGGCGGCTACACGCTGCTCCCTGAACCGGTCATCCACCAATTCCTATAGTGAGCGGGCCGATTTTTGCTTGCCGATGATTTCTTCTTCGTCTGCTGGGACGCGACGGGCTCGGGCAAGCCTCGGCTCCATGTCGCCGGCGTGGCGCTCGGCCTGGCCGGGGCGCTGCTCGCGGAGCTGGTGCTGGAGCAGCGGATCACCGTCGAGGGCGTCCGGCTGCGGGTGGTCGACCAGCGCCGGGTCCCGGACGAGCTGGCCGGAAAGGTGCTGACCGAAATCGGCAATTCCCCTCAGCACACCGATGTGCGAACCTGGTTGGCCTACCTCGCACAACGCTCGGTCACCGAAGTCACCGCCCGCCTGATGGGTAATGGTCTGCTCGAACGCGAATCCCCGAGGCTGCTCAAACGTAAACAATTCCGCTATTTCTCGCACGACTTCAACCGGGCCATGTGGCCCGCCGCGCGGCTGCGGCTGGCGCTGGTGAAGTGGCAGCCGCTGACCCCGCACGACATGGCGCTGGCGGCGCTGGCCGAGGCGTGCGACCTGACCGACGTCGTCGTCGAGGACCCGGCCGACCGGCGCGGCGCCCACCAGTACCTGACCACGGTGCTGGCCGCGATGCCGCAGCCGCTGAGCGACCTGGGCCGCCAGGTGAGCGCCGCCGTCGGCGACGCCGTCCTGACCTACCGGACGTGACCCCGGACCGCCCGCCCTGACCCCGCCTCACGGAACCCCCAGACCGCTGTCCTGACCGCACCGCACCTGAACCCTCCAGAAAGGAACGCGATGCCCTCCGCGAGATCCGGCGCCGCGCCCGACCCGATCGCCGGCGCCCTGGCCGCCGACCGGCTCGGCGCGCCCTCGGTCGTCTATTTCGTCCTGTCGGCCGCCGCGCCGCTCACCGTCGTCGCCGGTGTGATCACCACCGGGTACGCCGTCACCGGGATCACCGGGCTGCCGATCGCGTTCCTGGTCGTGGGCGTGGTGCTGGCGGTGTTCGCGGTCGGGTACGTGGCGATGGCCCGCCACATGGCCAACGCCGGCGCGTTCTACACCTACATCAGCCGTGGGCTGGGCCGTCCGGCGGGCATCGCGGCGGCCTGGGTGGCGCTCATCGCCTACAACGCGTTGCAGGTGGGCCTGTACGGCGCCTTCGGCGCGGCGGCCACCCCGCTGCTCGAACGGTGGTTCGGCGGCGCGCCGCCCTGGTGGGCGATCTCGCTGGTGGCCTGGGCGCTGGTGGGCGTCCTGGGCCTGATGCGGGTGGACGTCAACGGGCGGCTGCTGGCCGTCCTGCTCACCGCCGAGGTGGCGGTCATCCTGCTGTTCGACCTGGCGGACCTGGTGAACCCGGCGCCGTCCGGGTTCTCGGCCGAGACGTTGTCGCCCGCGGCGCTGTTCGTGCCGGGGGTGGGGGCGCTGCTGGTCATCGCGACGCTCGGGTTCGTCGGGTTCGAGTCCTCGGTGGTGTTCTCGGAGGAGAGCCGGGATCCGCGGCGTACCGTGCCGCTGGCCACGTACTCGTCGGTGGCGATCATCGCGGGGCTGTACGCGCTGTCGTCGTGGGCGATGACGGTCGCCACGGGACCGGCGGCCATCGTGGACGCCGCGCGCCGCGACCAGGCCGAGACGATCTTCATCATCGCGAACCAGCACCTCGGCGGCGCGGTCGTGGACGTCGCCCGGGTGCTCTTCGTCACCAGCGTGTTCGCCGCCATGATCTCCTTCCACAACACCACCGCCCGGTACTTCTTCGCGCTCGGACGCGAGCGGGTGCTGCCCGCCTTCTTCGGCCGCACCCGGCCGCGCAGCGGCGCGCCGCGGTCGGGCTCGATCGCGCAGACCGTGCTCGGGCTGGTCGTCATCGTGGTCTACGCGGTCCTCGGGCTCGACCCGCTGGTGCAGCTCTTCTTCTACGGCGGCTCGTTCGGCGGGTTCGGGGTGCTGCTGCTGGTGTTCGTCACCTCGATCGCGATCGTCGTGTTCTTCGCCCGGCAGCCGAGCGGGGAGAGCCTCGCGCGGCGCTTCGCGGCCCCCGTGCCCGCCGCGCTGGCGCTGGCCGTGATGGTGTGGCTGGCGCTGGACAACTTCTCGACGCTGCTCGGGGTGCCCGAGGGCGATCCGCTCGCCTGGATCCTGCCGGTCGTGTACGCGCTGGCGGCCCTGCTCGGCGTGGGCTGGGCGCTGGTCCTGCGTTCGGGACAGCCGCGCGTGTACTCGCTGGTGGGCATGGGCGCCAAGGCCGCCGCCACGCCGGAGGCCGTCCGATGACGCGTTCACAGGACGTGGCGGCGCACGACGTCCGCCGGGCGACGGCCGCGGACGCAGGGACGGTCGCGGAGCTGGTGGCGACGGCGTTCGCGCGGCTGCCCGCGGTGTCGTACCTGGTGCCGGAGCCGGCCGGGCGGCACGAGATCATGGTGGCGGACTTCCTGATCCTCGTCTCGCACGCCATCGAGCACGGCGAGGTCGACCTCCTCGACGAGGGCCGGGCGGTCGCGGTGTGGGTGCCGCACACCGCCGACGCGCCGCCGCCCGAGCCGCCCGACTACGACCGCCGCCTGGCCGCCGCCACCGGGAAGTGGGCCGACCGGTTCCAGGCCCTGGACGAGCTGTTCGAACGGCACCACCCGGAGCCGCCGTACCACCACCTGGCGTTCCTGGCCGTGCACCCCGACCACCAGGGCCGGGGCCTCGGGTCGGCGCTGCTCCGCCGCCACCACGCCCTGCTGGACGGCGCGCCCGCCTACCTGGAGGCCAGCAGCGCCCGCAGCCGCGACCTGTACGCCCGGCACGGCTACCAGGCCGAGGAGCCGTTCGCGCTGCCCGACGGCACCCTGTTCTGGCCCATGTGGCGGCCCGGCGTCACTGGGTGAGACAGGGGCCGTCGCAGACGTCGGCGACCACGCCGGTCTTGAGGAACACCGACTTCTGAAGCTGGGCGGCGGGGGTCCTGCGCGGCTTCTCGTGCGGGTCCTCGCCCTGCGTGGGCGGGGTGTTGGTGAGCGGTGGCGCGGGGGCGCCGCCGTCCCACATCACCAGGGCCGAGCCGGCGTGGGCCCGGCCGCGGATCGCGGGGATGCCCCAGAACGGCACGGCGTCCGGGCTGCGTCCGGGGGCGAGGGCCGGGGTCAGCAGCCGGGCGCCGACGGTACGGGCCTCGACCTCGGCGGTGACCGTGGCCACCTGGTGGTCGCCGAAGGCCACGTGCATGAGCACCCGGTGCCGCGGCGTCCCCGGGTAGGGGCGGTCGGTCAGGTGGGCGGCGTAGCCGTCGGCCTCGCCGCGGTCCCACAACATCTGCATGAGGGCCAGGATGAGCTGCTGGTCCAGCTTGTCGGGGTAGGCCCGGTCGAGGGCGGCCTGGAAGGGCGCGGCGTCGGCGCTGCGGTTGAACAGGGTGCTGTAGTTCATGCCGGTCACGCCGAGCACGCCGCGCTCGATGTCCTTCGACAGCGCGACCAGCGCGCCGCCCAGGATGCCGCCCTGGCTGTTGCCGTCGTACACCAGGCCCGCGCGCAGGTCGATCAGCGGGCGGCCGCGATCGGTGCGGAAGGCGGGGTGGGCGGCGAAGCCGTCCGGGCTGGTCATGGCGCGGCCCAGGAACATGAAGTCGAGGAACCCTTGGAGGGTCCGGTCGGGGACCGTGCCGAACCTGGAGATGTCGCTGAAAACGGTGACGACGTGCGGGATGTCCTCGTCGGCCATGCCGATCCACTTGGTGGCGCAGAAGAGGAACCCGTGCTCCTGCGCCATGGTCCGCACGTTCGCCGCGCCCACCTCGGAGTGCCTGCCGAGCAGGCCGTGGCCGTACAGGGAGGGCCGGGCGGGGCGGTCGAAGGCGACGCGGGGGATCTCGCAGCGGAAGGGCGCCACCTGCTCGTTGCCGGGCAGTCGGGCCGGCAGGCCGTCGGGGCCGCGGTTGAGCGCCGAACCGGGCGGGCCGCCCGGCCGGTCGAGGTAGCTCGGCACGCGGAAGGTGCCCTCGACCCGGCGGGCGATCTGGGCGTCCTGCTCGGGGGTGAGGTCGGTGACCGAGGTGACCTCGAAGGCGGGCGCCCGGCCGCGCAGCGTGCGCAGGGCGTCGTCGCGCATGGCCAGCGCCGGGCCGGCCAGGCTGCGCGCGCTGGCGACGGTGAAGTCCCAGGCCAGATAGAGGCCGCCGGTCCTGACGCCGGCGCGGCGCAGCGCGGACAGGGCGGGCTGGAGGCGGCGCTGCCGCTCGTACAGGTCGTGGCCGGGCGGCAGGGGCGGGCCGGCGACCGTGGCGAAGGCGGGGTTCGGCGGGATCGGGCCGTCGGCGGCGTCGCGCAGGTCGCGAAGGGCGACCGCGTACCGGTGGCCCTCGCGCAGGTTGCGGGCCGGGCGGACGATCAGGGCCTGACGGTCGGCGGGCGCGTTCGCGTCGAGCTCGGCCCAGTACGGCCACCGCTCCCCCGTCACGGTGTCCAGGAGCACGACGGGCGCGTCCCGGTCCAGCGACCTGCCGATGTCGGTGATCGGCGCGATCCCCGTCCTGGCCGGGTCCAGCCCCGGCACCCTGGCCAGCAGCATCGAGCCCGGCGAGAAGCCGTCGTTCCTGTTCCACTCGGCGGGCGCGATCGGCACGCCCGCGGCCGAGACCGGCGTGGACCCGGCCGCGAAGGCCACCCTGCGGCCCGTGTCGGTGGCCCGGTCGGCGACGGTGAACCAGTCGTTCGGGAACGGCAGCAGGCAGGCCGCCGGGTCGATCGGGTCGCAGCCGGACGGGTCGGAGGCCGCCGAGGCCGGTGACGCCGGTGACGCCGGAAGCGTCACGGAGACCAGGGCGAGGGCGATGAGGAGACGGGGAAGCACGCGCACGGGCACCTCGGGAGCTGATCGAGGCCGGGGGTTCGGGCCATGGTGGATCGCGCCGGGGCCGCCGTCAATGGATTCGCGGAATGCCGTTCAGATTTGTGAGGCGTCACAGATTTGACCGTCCGGATTTACTGCCCTGTCCAGTTCACAGAAGGACGGGCAGGGCTCATCGTCATGTCTGCGAATCCAACCGACATCAGCCGACGCGAGACGACGTGGAGACAGGATGCGCCGCCGTACCTTCATCAGGACCGTCTCCGCGGCGGTCGCGTTCTCCGGGGCGATGTGGCACGACGCCGTGGCCTCCGCGGCGGGTGCGGGCGTGAGCCCGTACGGGCCGCTCGGCGCCCCGGACGCCAACGGCATGGCGCTGCCCGCCGGATTCACCAGCCGGGTGGTGGCCAGGTCGGGCCGGGTCGTCGGCGGCACGCTGTGGCACCCCGCTCCTGACGGCGGCGCGTGCTTCGCCGACGGCTCCGGCTGGATCTACGTGTCCAACTCCGAGGTGCCGCTCGTGGGCGGGACCTCGGCGATCAGGTTCAGGGCCGACGGCTCGATCGACCGGGCGTACCGCATCCTGAGCGGCACGAACCTCAACTGCGCGGGCGGCGCGACCCCGTGGGGCACCTGGCTGTCCTGCGAGGAGATCTTCCGCGGCAAGGTCTACGAGACCGACCCGTACGGCAACCGCTCCGCCCAGCAGCGCCCCGCGATGGGCAAGTTCAAGCACGAGGCCGCCGCCTGCGACCCCGACCACAAGGTCGTCTACCTGACCGAGGACGAGGGCGACGGCTGCTTCTACCGCTTCACCCCGAACACCTGGGGCGACCTGTCCAGCGGCCGGCTCGACGTGCTGTGCGGGCTCGGCGGCGACAGCGTCGAGTGGCGGCCGGTGCCCGACGCGACGCCCGGCGTCTTCGACACGCAGACCAGGAACCAGGTCTCCGCGGCCCGCCGCTTCAGCGGCGGCGAGGGCTGCCACTACGCCGCCGGGATCTGCTACTTCACCGCCAAGGGCGACCGCAAGGTCTGGGCCTACGACACCGCCAGGCAGACGGTCACCGCGATCTACGAGGGCGGCGGCACCCTCGACGGCGTCGACAACATCACCGGCCGCCCGTCCGGCGACCTGTACGTGGCCGAGGACGGCGGCAACATGGAGATCAACATCATCACGCCCGACCGCGTGGTCGCCCCCGTCATGCGCCTCGACGGCCAGGCCAAGTCGGAGATCACCGGCCCCGCGTTCTCCCCCGACGGCACCCGGCTCTACTTCTCCTCCCAGCGCGGCACCAGCGGCGAGACCGCCGGCACCGGGGGGATCACGTACGAGGTGACCGGGCCCTTCCGCCGCTGACCAGCACGGCTTCCCCCGCCGGAACCACCGAACCGGCACGACTTCCACCCCCCGCCGGAGCCGCCGGACCAGTGCGGCCTCCACACCCCCACCCCGCCGAAGGAGTCCTCAATGGTCCGACGGTTGCTCGTCCTGCTCTCCGCGACCGCCCTGGCGCTCGGCGCCGCGCCGCCCGCACACGCCGCCCAGGGCGAGGTGTACGTGGCGCTCGGCGACTCCGCCGCGTCGGGTCCCCTGGTGCCCAACCAGGTCGTTCCCGACCTCGGCTGCTGGCGTTCCGACCGCAACTACGCCCACCTGACCGCCCAGGCCATCGGCGCCGCCACCTTCAGGGACGTCACCTGCTCCGGCGCCAAGACCCGTGACATGTACAACTCCCAGGGCACCGACCTGGGCAGCGTCGCACCCCAGCTCGACGCGCTCAGCGCGGACACCACCCTGGTCACGGTGCAGATCGGCGCCAACGACGTCGGCCTGACCGGCTTCATCGAGGACTGCCTGAACCTGCTGCCCCCGCCCGTCGGCGACGCCTGCAACGACGACTACATCGTCGACGGCCAGGACTCCTGGCGGGTCAAGACCGACGCGCTGCGGCCCAAGCTGACCACGCTGGTGAACGACATCCGCGCCCGTTCCCCGCGTGCCCGGATCTTCATGGTCGGCTACGCCACCTACGCGCCGCCGAACGGCTGCTACCCGACCGTCCCGATCATCAAGGCCGACGCCAACTACATCCGCGCGACGCTCCAGTACTTCAACCGGATGCTGGCCGAGCAGGCCGCCGCCGCGGGAGCGGCGTTCGTCGACCTCCAGACGCCGAGCGTGGGCCACGACCCGTGCAAGGCACCGGGCGTGCGCTGGATCGAGCCGTACGTGCCCGCCTCGCCGGCCGCCCCCTTCCACCCCAACGGTCTCGGGATGCGGAACTTCGCCACCGTGGTGACCGCCGCGGTGTCCGCGGTCTGAACGCTCCGAATCGCGCGACGGGAGCCGTCCCTGCCGGGGGACGGCTCCCGTTCACTTGCCGTGCTGGCGTCTGGCGGCCAGCGCCGCGCCGATGCGTTGCAGGTGGGCCGGGTCCACGGGGTCGAGGCCGGTCAGGCTGACGGCCCTGCGCAGACGGTAGTCGACCGTGTTGGGGTGCACGTGCAGCAGCTCGGCCGTACGGCGGCGGTCGAGGCCGGTGTCCAGGTAGACCGTGAGCGTCCTGAGCAGGTCGGGGTTGTCGAGCAGCGGGTCGAGCAGGCCGGCGAGCACGGCGGTGGCCTGGCTCGGCCGGGTGAGCTGGTACTCCAGCAGGACGTCGGCCAGCCGGTAGGCGCCCGGCGGCTGCTCGAAGACCCGCACCACGTCCAGGACCTCCTCGGCCAGCTTGACGGCCTCCGGCACCCCGTCGGGCGGGGCGATCTCGGCCGCCGCCCACACCGGCACGCCGGCCGCCTTGGCCATCCCCGCGACCGTCTCGCCGACCTCGTACCAGTCGGGGTCATCGCCCGTGATCGGCACGAACACCAGGCCGCCCGTCGTGTCCAGCACCGACAGCACCGGCTCGGCCGCGGCCCGCTGGAGCGCCGTCCTGATCCGGTGCAACTTGCGGCGGCCCGCGATCGACCCGCCCGGCTCGTCGCTCTCCTCGTCGGGATGCCGGTCCACCGCGAGCGCCAGCACCAGGTAGCGCGGGGCCAGCCGCACCCCGGCCAGCGCCGCCCGGTCACCGCCGAGCAGCGCGGACACGGCGGCGTGCAGCGCGTGCTGCTCGTGGCTGAGCATGCCCTCGCGCTCCTCCAGGTACGCGGTGCACACGGCGGCCGTCACCGACTCGGTGTAGAGCAGGATGAGACGGTTGGCCGCCAGGACGTCCTCGAAGTCGGCGGGCGTGGCCTTGGCGAACAGGTGCTCCCACACTTTGCGCGCGCCCAGGTGGTAGGCGGCCAGCAGGGCCTCCAGCGGCACGCCCTCCTGGGCGCGGCGGGCCGCCGACGAGCGCAGCGGGGCCAGCTCGGCCCTGGTGGGCGGGCGGCGGTCGCGGAACATGCGGGCGATCAGCCGCAGGTTGTGCTCGGTGATGACGGTGATCTCGCCGTCGAGCTCCTCCTTCGGCAGCCGCCGGTAGAGGGGGATCTCCTCGGCGAAGCCGCGTACGAGCTGCCTGGCCAGCTTGGCGGTCTGGCGTTCGAGCAACTCGTGCGCGGCGCACCCGGCCAGGGTGAGGGCAGGGACCACGTTCCGAACCCTCCCAGAACATGAGCCGTCAGTGAAGGGCGGCCGACAGGCTCGGTCCGGGCCGGGGCGTGAAAGTTTCAGCGTCTTCCAGCGCCGATGGCGGGCACCCGTTGACGGGGCAGCGGTGGGCAAGGAGGATCGGGGTCGCTCTATTGGGAGCGCTCCCAACCCCCCGAAGGACCTCCATGACCCGATGCCGGGCCGCGTTACTGGCCCTCCTCACCATGGTCGCCCTGTCCCCCGCCGCGCCCGCCCGCGCCGCCGACGAGGGACCCGAGCAGATCGTGAACGGCACCTTCGACGCCGGCACCGCCCCCTGGTGGAGCACCGGCAACACCACCCTGTCCGTGGACGGCGGCAGGCTGTGCGCCGACATCCCCGGCGGCACCGCCAACCCCTGGGACGTCATCATCGGCCAGGACGGCGTCCCGCTGGTCGCCGGCGACACCTACGCCTACCGGTTCACAGCCTCCGCCACCCCCGCCAAGGTCGGCAAGGCCCTGATCCAGCTCCCAGTGGACCCGTGGACGCAGTACCTGTCGGCCGCCCCGGCACTGGATGCCCCGGGCGACGGCTACTCCTACACCTTCACCGCCCCGGTCTCGCTGCCGAACGCCCAGGTGGCGTTCCAGCTGGGCGGCAGCGCCGAGCCCTGGAGGTTCTGCATGGACGACGTGTCGCTGAAGGGCGGCGCCGAACCCGAGGTCTACGAGCCGGACACCGGCCCGCGCGTCCGGGTGAACATGGTCGGCTACCTCCCGTCGGGCCCCAAGAAGGCCACCCTGGTCACCGAGGCCACCACGCCCCTGGACTGGGAGCTGCGCGACGCGGCCCGGAAGCGGGTGGCGAACGGCCGTACCAGCCCCAAGGGCGTGGACGCGAGCTCCGGGCAGAACGTGCACACCATCGACTTCGGCGCCTACGCCAAGCCCGGCGAGGGCTACACGCTGACCGCCGACGGCGAGACGAGCAGGCCGTTCGACATCGGCGCGAACGTGTACGACTCCCTGCCCACGGACGCGCTGAAGTTCTACTACACCCAGCGCAGCGGCATCGAGATCCTCGACAGCCTGCGTCCCGGCTACGGGCGTCCGGCCGGGCACGCGGGCGCGTCCCCGAACCAGGGCGACACGGACGTCCCCTGCCAGCCTGGCGTCTGCGACTACACCCTGAACGTCAAGGGCGGCTGGTACGACGCCGGCGACCACGGCAAGTATGTGGTCAACGGCGGCATCTCGGTCCACCAGCTCATGTCGGCCTACGAGCGCGACCGGGCCGCCTTCACCGACGGCCAGCTCCGCATCCCCGAGAGCGGCAACGGCGTGCCCGACGTGCTGGACGAGGCCCGCTGGGAGCAGGAGTTCATCCTGAGCATGCAGGTGCCGGACGGCAAGCCGTACGCGGGGATGGCCCACCACAAGGTGCACGACCAGAACTGGACCGGCCTGCCGCTGCTGCCGCACCTCGACCCGCAGAAGCGCGAGCTGCACCCGCCGTCCACGGCCGCGACGCTCAACCTGGCCGCGACGGCGGCGCAGGCGGCCCGGCTGTTCGCGCCCTACGACGCGGCGTTCGCGGTCAGGAACCTCAAGGCGGCGCGCAGGGCGTGGGCGGCGGCGAAGGCCGATCCGGCCAGGTACGCCGCCCCCGACGACGGCGTGGGCGGCGGCGCCTACGACGACGCCGACGTGAGCGACGAGTTCTACTGGGCGGCGGCCGAGCTGTACCTCACCACGGGCGAGAAGGAGTTCGCGGACTTCGTGCTGGCCTCGCCGCACCACACCGGCGACATCTGGCGCGAGCGCGGCTTCGACTGGGGCAACACCGCCCAGCTCGGCCGCCTCGACCTGGCGACCGTGCCCAACGCGCTGCCGGGCCGGGACAAGGTGCGGCAGTCGGTGGTCGCGGGGGCGGACAAGTACCTGGCGGTCCAGCGGGCACACCCGTACGGGCTGCCGTACGCGCCGGCGGACTTCGACTGGGGCTCCAACAACCTGGTGCTCAACAACCTGGTCGTCCTGGCCACCGCCTACGACCTGACCGGCCAGGAGAAGTACCGGGCCGCCGTACGGGAGGGCATGGACTACCTGCTCGGCCGCAACGCGCTCAACCGCTCGTACGTCACCGGCTACGGCGAGGTCTCCGCCCAGAACCAGCACAGCCGCTGGTACGCCCACCAGCTCGACCACTCGCTGCCCCACCCGCCGCGCGGCTCGCTGGCCGGCGGCCCCAACTCCGCGATCCAGGACCCGGTCGCCCAGCGGCTGCTGCGCGGCTGCAAGCCGCAGTTCTGCTACATCGACGACATCGAGTCCTGGTCCACCAACGAGCTGACCATCAACTGGAACTCGCCGCTGGCGTGGGTGTCGGCGTTCCTGGCGGACAAGGGCGAGCAGTCGGCCTGCCGGGTCCGCTACTCGGCGCACGGCTCGTGGCCCGGCGGGTTCACCAGCCAGATCGTGATCGAGAACACCGGCAGGGAGAGCGTGGACGGCTGGACCCTGAGCTGGTCGTTCCCCGGCGGCCAGCGGATCAGGCAGGGCTGGGGGGCCGAGTTCACCCAGTCCGGCGCGGTGGTGACCGCCGGGAGCGTCGGTCACAACGACCGGGTCAGGCCCGGCGGGTCCGTGACGTTCGGCTTCGTCGGCACGCACACCTCGGGGCCGAACCCAGCCCCCGAGACCTTCCGCCTCAACGGCGACCGCTGCCGGTGACGCGCGGCGCGGGCGGCCCGCACGTCCGGTGAGACGCGACGCGGGCGGTCCTTCCGGTCCGGTGGCCGTCCGCGTTGCCCACACTTCGTTGAACGGAATAATGTCTCCCCCATGCCCAGGGGAACCTCAGAAGTCAGCGAGCCGATGTACTTCGTGCTCGCCGCGCTGCGTGCCGGCCCGCTGCACGGCCACGCGATCAGCAAGTCGGTCAAGGAGCTGTCCGGCGGCCGGGTCCAGCCCTCCGTCGGCACGCTCTACGGCATCCTGGAACGCCTGAACGAGCGCGGCGTCATCACCGTCGACCGCGAGGAGACGGTCAACGGGCGCAACCGGCGCTACTTCCGCATCACCGACGAGGGCCAGGCGCTGGTGGAGGCCGAGGCCAGGCGGATGCAGGCGGCCGCCTCGCTCGTCCTGCGGCCGTCGGCCGGATGACGGCCCTCGGGTCGGCGCCGGCCGCGACCCCGCTCGAACGGCGCTACCGCAAGCTCATGCTCGCCTACCCCAGGCCCTACCGCGCGGCCCACGGCGACGAGCTGCTCGACGTGCTCCTCGAATCGGCCGCCCCGGGACGCCGGATCCCGGTGCCGCGCGAGGCGTGGGGGCTGCTCACGGGCGGCGTGCGCAGCCGGATCGTCCACCTGGCGAGCGGCAGCCCCTGGCGGGACGGCGTGCACCTCGCCGTCACCGCCGTCGCGGCGGCGAACCTGGCCGCGCTGCTGCCCTACGCCGGCACGCTGCCGTTGTGGACGCTGCTGTCGGCGCTCACGCTGCTGGCGACCGTACGGGGATGGCTGCGTACGGCGGCCGTGCTGACGCTCCTCACCGGGGTCAAGGCGGTGGCGCTGGCCGGCGGGTGGCAGCCGTTCGACGCGACCCTGTTGCCGGTCTATCCGACGTTCCTGCAGGACCGGCCGCTGTTCATGGACAGCGACCCCTACCTGGTCGCGGGCGGTTACGCGGTGGCGCTGGCCGGGCTGCTCGTGCTGCGGCGGGCGCCGCGCAGGAGGTCGTGGTGGTGGTGGGCGGCGGTCGTGGCGGCGGCGTGGGCGGGTCCCGAGTGGATGGAGGGCGGCGGCACGTTCCCGATCAGCCTGAGCAGGATGGCCGTGGAGGTGCTGGCGTTGGGGCTGGCGGCGGGGAGCGCCTACCTGGCCCGCGACCATCGCTGGACGCTCGCGGCGGGGATCTACATGACGATGGCGTCCGGCGGGCTGGCGCTGCACTCCGATGTGCTGACCAGGCAGCACCTGGCCTACTGGGGGGTGCTCGTGCTGTTGCTCGTGGGGGCCGCGTTCGCACCCTTCCGCCAGCGGCGGCACTGCCTGGATTGACCATGCTTCGTTAAACGGAGTATGGTCTGCCGCCATGATGAGGAAGACACTGCCCGTCGCGCTGCTCGCGCTCGCCGTCCTCTGCGGCTGCGGGGGCGCCACCGAGAGCGCCGCGCCCTCGGCCGGCTCGACCGCCGAGGGCAAGGAGGTTCAGCTCGAGGCGGCCAAGGCGGACTGCATGAAGCAGAAGGGCTTCAAGTACGTCGCGTACGTGACGCCGCACAAGCCGGGCACCGAGGACGACAAGAGCCGCATGCGCGGCAATTACCCGGCGATGAAGAAATATCGCGAAAAATACGGCTTCGGGGTCTTCGCCCAGCACGTCTATCCCAAGGAGATGGGAAGCACGACCAGCCTCGACAACGAGCCCAACCCCAATATGAAGATCCAGTCCGCGCTCTCCAAGGCGCAGCTGCAGGCGTACCGGAAGGCGCTGGACGCCTGCCAGGTCTCGGCGGCCAACAAGGTCCTCGGCCTGAAGCTGAAGTCGGCGGAAGACTTCTACGACGCGCAGTTCAAGGCCTCCGTCCGGGCCCGCAAGGGCAAGCTGAACACCGACCCCGAGCTGGTCGAGCTGGCCACGGCCATGGCCACCTGCCTGAAGGGCAAGGGCTACGCCGTCGGCGACACCGCGCCGGTCGCCATGGCCGAGCTGGGGCAGAAGACGTGGCTCGGCAACGAGGACAAGCTGGGCCGCGAGCAGATGGACGATGTGCCCGACGTGGCTCCCCCCGCCACGGACGACAAGATGCCGATGTACTATGCGCCGACGCTCACTCCCGAGCAGGCCAAGCCATATCTGGCCAAGGAGATCAGGGCGGCGCTCGACGACCTGGAGTGCGGCAAGGACTTCTACCCGGCCTTCCTGCCGAAGGAGCAGGCGGTCCAGGGGCAGGTCAGCGCCCAGTTCGGCATGTGACCACCTCATGAAGTCACCGCGCAAGCTCCTCGCCGGCATCGTCGCCGGAGTGGTGATCATCGCGGGCGCCGGCTGGGCCGTGGGCTCCCAGCTGCGCTCCCCCGCCGACGAGGCGGCGCGCCGCGCCGCGCCGCGGGCCTCGCTCGTCACCGCCGCCGTCGAGCGCCGCAAGCTCGTCAGCACCATCGTGGTCAGCGGCACGCTGGAGTACGGCTCGCCCCTGCCGGTCAGCCTGGCCGGGGCGGTCGGCGGCACGGCCGAGCAGCAGCGGGCCACCCGGGCGCCGCGCCAGGGCCGGCTCACGGAGGGCGCGGTCTTCCTGGAGGTAAACGGCCGCCCGGTGTTCGCGCTGCGCGGGTCCGTGCCGATGCACCGCACGATCGCCCCCGGCGGCAAGGGGGACGACGTCAAGCAGCTCCAGCGGGCGCTGCGCAGGCTGGGGTACGGCGGTCCCGTCTCCGGCGTGTTCGACCAGGCCACGATCGCCGCCGTCACCCGCATGTACACGAAGAAGGGGTACGAGGTGCAGCAGCCGACGCTGACCGACCGGCAGGCGTACGACACGCTGCGCAAGGCCGTACAGACTGCCCAGGAGACCCTCGCCGCCGAGAAGAAGGCGCTGGACCAGGGGCGCGACGTGCTGCCGCTCAAGATGAGGCTGGCCAACGCCAAGGCGGACCTGAAGACGGCGGAGCGCGCCCTCCAGGAGGCCGAGGCCCGGGTGGTGACGCCGGAGGACGAGACCAGGATGGCGACGGCGGAGGCGGCCGTGCGCGCGGCGCAGGAGAAGCTGGCCGAGGCCGAGCAGGCGCTGGCCGAGGCCAGGAAACAGCCCACGCCGGCGGCCACCGCCACCCCGCAGCCCACGGCCTCGACCGACACGAGCCTGCTGGAGCTGCGGGTCCGGAACGCCCAGGCCGATCTGGCGGCGGCTCTGGAGGCGCGCGAGCGGGTCGCGGAGGAGGCGCGGCAGGCCAGGGAGAAGAGCCTGGTGGAGCTGCGCAAGGCCGTACGGACCGCGAAGGAGGCCAAGGCCACCGCCGAGCAGGCGCTGCGCCAGGCCAGGCAGCTCTCCCCGACCAAGCTCAAGGTGACCAACGCCGGTAAGGACGTGGCGGCGGCCAAGGGGATGCTGGCGGAGTTCGTGCGTACGTACGGGACCTCCATCCCGCCCGGCGAGGTGGTGTTCCTGCCGAAGCTGCCCGCCCGGGTGCGCAAGGTCTCGGTCAAGCAGGGGCAGCAGGTCGAGAAGGAGGTCGCCACGGTGACCAGCTCGGCGCTCACGGTGACGGGGTCGGTGGAGGCGACGGAGGCCGAGCTGCTGCGCACGGGCATGGAGGCGGCCATCGAGCTCGACACGGGCAAGACGTACGAAGCGCGCCTCACCGCGGTCGGCGACCAGGCCAAGGTGCCCGGCGCCGAGGAGGCCAAGGACGGGTCGGAGCCCGTCCTGATCACGCCCGCCTCGATGAAGGGGCTCAAGCCGGGGACCGCCGTCACGGCGCGGGTGACGGTGGGGGAGACCAAGGAGCCGGTGCTGGTCGTGCCGGTGGCGGCCGTGATCACGGGGGCCGACGGGAGGGCCCGGGTGCGGGTCGAGTACGCCACGGACCAGACCAGGGACGTCGAGGTGCGTACGGGCCTGACCGCCGACGGGAACGTCCAGGTCGCCGGGGCGCTCAAGGAGGGCGACCGGGTGGTGGTCAGCGGTGCCTGAGCCGGTGATCTCGCTGGCGGAGGTCAGCAGGGAGTTCGCCGCCGAACCGCCGGTCCGGGCGCTCGACCGCGTCACGCTCCGGGTGGACAGGGGCGACTACCTGGCCATCGTCGGCCCGTCGGGCTCGGGCAAGTCGACCCTCCTGAACGTGCTCGGCCTGCTCGACCGCCCCAGCTCGGGCAGCTACCGCCTCGACGGCACGGAGACCACCACCCTGCGCGACGGGGCCAGGACCAGGTTGCGCGGCGACCGGATCGGCTTCGTCTTCCAGTCCTTCCACCTGCTCTCCCACCGCAGCGTGGTCGAGAACGTCATGCTCGCCGAAACCTACGGCGGGCAGGCGCGTAAGGGCAGGCGGGAGCGGGCCCTGGCGGCGTTGGAACGAGTCGGCCTCGGCCACCGGACCGGGTTCGCGCCCGACCGGCTGTCCGGGGGGGAGCGCCAGCGTACGGCCATCGCCAGGGCCCTCATGGGCGCGCCGTCCCTGCTGCTGTGCGACGAGCCCACGGGCAACCTCGACAGCCGCAACACCGAATCGGTGCTCGGCCTGTTCGACGAGCTGCGGGGGCAGGGGATGACGCTCGTGGTCATCACCCACGAGCAGGAGGTCAGCAAGCGGGCCGGGCGCCGGGTGCGGATCACCGACGGCATCCTGGTGGAGGAGGAGTGATGCACGTACGCGACCTGTTCGGCGAGGCCATGGCCGGCATGCTCGCCCGGCCGGTGCGCTCGGCGCTCACCACGCTCGGGACCGTGCTCGGCATCACCACGCTGGTCATCACGCTCGGCGTGGCCGCCACCGCGGGCAACCAGATCGTCGGCCGCTTCGACGCGCTGGTGGCCACGGCCATCACGGTGGAGGTGCCGGAGTCGCCGAACACGCCGCTCGTGGAGTGGGACTCGATCGACCGGCTGACCAGGCTGCGCGGCGTCGAGTCCGCCGCCGCGCTGGCCGAGTCGGAGGACAGCGCGAACCTGTCCGTGCGCTCCAATGACATCGTGGACCCCACCAGGGTCACCGCGCAGTCGTTGACCGTGCTGGCGGCGACGACCGGGCTGCCCGAGGCGGCGCGCGGCAGGATGGTGCAGGGCAGGTTCTACGACCGAGGGCACATCGAGCGGCGCGACCGGGTGGCGGTGATCGGCGACCAGGCGGCCAAGCTGCTCGGCGTCGGCCGCCTCGACCGGGCGCCGGCCATCTTCATCGGCAAGCACGCGTACACGGTCATCGGCATCCTGGGCAACCTGCGCCGCGAGCGGAACCTGAGCACCGCCGTGTTCGTGCCGCCCACGGTGGGCAGGCAGTTCGGGCTGCGGGACGTCACCAGGGTGCTGGTCAACACGAGTCTGGGCGCGGCGGACCTGGTGGCCCGGCAGGCGCCCACCGCGCTCAGCCCGGGGAACGGCGACATGCTGCAGGTGATGGCCCCGCCCAGCCCCACCAGGGCGCGCGACCAGGCGCAGGACGACGTCAACGCGCTCTTCCTGATCCTCGGCCTGGTCTCGCTCGTGGTCGGCGCGGTCGGCATCGCGAACGTCACGCTCGTCACCGTGATGGAACGCGTGCCGGAGATCGGCCTGCGCCGCTCGCTCGGGGCGGCCAGGCGGCACATCGCCGCCCAGTTCCTGCTGGAGTCGACGCTGGTCGGGCTGGCGGGAGGCGTGATCGGCACGAGCCTCGGGGTGGTCACCGTCGTCGCCGTCTCGGCCGCCCGGGAGTGGACGCCGCTCCTCGACGTGCAGCTCGCGCTGGCCGCACCGGTGGCCGGGGCGGTGGTGGGTCTGCTGGCCGGGCTCTACCCCGCGCTGCGGGCGGCGAAAATGCAGCCGGTGGACGCTCTGCGATAAGGGTCCCGCCACTTTATGATGTGCCGGACATATGGGGAAAAACGTCCGGCTGGTGCTGCTCAGGGCGGCCAGACCGCTGCTCGTCAAGGCCGCGGTCCTGTCCGGGCTGCGCGGACGCGAGCGGACCCTCGTCCTGCTCAACCGCGCCCTGGTCTACCTCGGGCTGACCGCCGTGGTCGGCGCCGTCTACTTCGGGGTCGGCGCGCTCGACGGCCTGCTCGGCTCGTGGTCCGACCTGATCGCCGCGCTGGCCGCGGGCGCGCTGTTCCAGCCCGTACGGCTGCGCCTGCAGAGCGCGGTGGACCGGCTGTTCAAGTGGGAGCGTGACCCGTACCGGCTGGCCGACCGGGTGAGCCGGAGCGTGCAGGAGGCCAGGGGGCCGGCCGAGGCCCTGGCGTCGGCGGCCCACGCGGTCCGGCTGGCCCTGGGGGCGCGCGGCGTCGGGGTCGAGGTCGTCCTGCCCGGCGGGCGGGTGCGCAGCGTCGTCGCGGGCGAGCTCGGCCCGTCCCCCTCGGTCGAACGCCTGGTCTGGCAGGGCAAGTCGATGGGCTGGCTGTCGGTCGCCGGCGAGCCGCGCGACCGGGCGCTGCTGGACATGCTGGCCAGGCAGCTCGCCGAGGTCGCCCACGCCGTACGGCTCAGCGCCGACCTGCAACGCTCGCGCGAGCGCATGATGGCCACCCGCGAGGAGGAGCGCCGCGCACTCCGCCGCAACCTGCACGACGGCCTCGGCCCGACGCTGACGAACCTGGCGATCAGCGTCGACCAGGCCCGGCTCAGCCTGGCCAGCGACCCCGGCTCGGTCGAACCGCTGCTCAGCACGGCACGCAGGCAGATGACCGAGGCCATCGTGGACGTCCGCGACCTGGTCTACGGCCTGCGCCCGCCCGCCCTCGACGGCGCCGGCCTGGACGAGCTGGGCCTGGAGAGCGCCCTACGGCTGCTCGCCGACGCCCCCGGCCCGAGGGTGGACGTGGTGGTCTCCGGCTCGCTGGCCACCCTGCCCGCGGCGGTGGAGGTGGCGGCGTACAAGATCGCGCACGAGGCGGTGGCGAACGTGCGCAGGCACGCCCGCGCCACCACCGCCCTGATCAGGGTGGAGCGGCGGGACGCGCTCTGGCTGACGGTGTCCGACGACGGGATCGGCCTGCCCGAGCAGCGCCGCCAGGGTGCCGCCCTGATGCGCGGACGGGCCGAGGAGGTGGGCGGCGTCTGCGAGCTGGACGTCCGCCCGGGCGGCGGCACCGAGGTCGTCGCGAGACTGCCGATCAGGGAGCCGCGATG
The DNA here is from genome assembly GCF_040642995.1 of Nonomuraea sp. NPDC047529. Taxonomy (NCBI): domain Bacteria; kingdom Bacillati; phylum Actinomycetota; class Actinomycetes; order Streptosporangiales; family Streptosporangiaceae; genus Nonomuraea; species Nonomuraea sp. NPDC047529. Next base: position 31,318 of record NZ_JBEYTJ010000040.1, read on the forward strand.
ACCCCCACACCCCCCAACGACCCGGCCCCCACTCCCACGGCCCCCGCCCCCGAGCGGGAAGGCCGGAGGGGGCGGGCGAGAGGGTGGCGGCGGGCCGTGATGGCGGTGGTGTGGGCGTCGGCGGCCGCCTCGTTGACGGCCGTGCTGGCGGCGGCGGTGCTGGCGGCGCAGGTCGAGGGGCTGGCCGAGACGCAGGGGCTCGACCCGATCGGGCTGCTGTTCCCGCTCGCCGGCGCGTTCCTGATCTCCCAGCGGCCCAGGCTGCTGTTCCCGTGGCTCATGTGGGCCACCGGGGTGGTCTGGTCGGCGTACTCGCTGCTGTTCTCGCTGACCGGCTGGATGTACTTCCACGCGCCCGGCCCGCTCCTGCCCTACGTCGCCTGGCCGGCCATCTGGCTGTGGCTGCTGGCGGTGCCCACGTTCACGGGCATCATGCCGCTGCTCTTCCCCGACGGGCGGCTGCCGTCCAGGCGCTGGCGGCCGGTGCTCTACGGCAACCTGACGCTCATGGTCGGGCACTCGCTGCTGCTCGGTCTGTCCCCCGACCCGTCGTTCGAGCTGGACGTGCCCGTGGGCAACCCGTTCGGGGTGGCGGCGCTGGGGAGGATCCCCGAGGTCGTGGAGTCGTGGATCGGGCCGCCGATGATCCTGTTATGCCTGCTCGGCGTGGTCTCGCTGCGCTACCGGTACAGGGCGGCGACGCCCGAGGTACGCCGCCAGATCACCTGGTACTTCTACGCCATGGCGATCTTCGTCGTCTACTGGATCGTCAGCGCGGGCACCCAGGACACCTTCATCCTCGCCGTACGGATCTTCCTGGCCGCGGGCATCCCCATCTCGATCATCGCCGCCGTCCTGCGCCACCAGCTCTACGGCATCCGGCTCATCCTCAACCGCACGCTGGTGTACGGCACGCTCGCGGTCGGCGCCGGTGTCACGTACTCGGTGCTCATCTGGGCGTCCAACAGCGTGGCGGGCGACTACGGCGCGGTGGCCGGGCTCGCCTCCGCGATGGTCACCGGCGCGGCCTTCCATCCCGTACGCCTGCGGCTCCAGCGCTCGGTGGACCGGCTGTTCAACGTGGAACGCGACCCGTACCGGGCGGCCGACCTGCTCAGCCGTACCGTGCAGCGGGCCGGCGACCCGGCGGGGGCGCTGGCCGAGGCCATCTCCGTCGTGCGCACGTCGCTGGGCGCCCGCGGGGTGGGCGTGGAGGTGCCGGGCGAGCCCGCGCTGTCGTTCGTGGACGGCGAGCTGGGCGCCCGCCCTCGGACCGTCGAGCTGACCTGGCACGGCGAGCCGGTCGGGCGGCTGCGGATCGCCGGGACGCGGCCGGGCCGCGAGCCGCTGGACGTCATGGCCAAGCACCTGGCCGAGCTGGCGCACGCCGTACGGCTGAGCACCGACCTGCGGGACTCGCACGAGCGGATCAGCGCGACCCGCGACGAGGAGCGGCGCCGGCTGGGCAGGGAGTTGCACGACGGCCTCGGCCCCACGCTGACCAGCGTGACGATGACCCTGGACGAGGCCCGGCGGCGGCTGGAGCGCGACCCCGAGGCGGTGGAGGAGCTGCTGGTCCGGGTGCGTGAGGAGATGACCAGCACGCTGATGTCGGTGCGCGAGCTGGTGGACGGCCTCCGGCCGCCGGTCCTGGACGAGCTGGGCCTCGCGGGCGCCCTCCGCGCCTTCGGCCAGGCCCCGGGCCCCAGCGTCGAGGTCACCGTGCCCCCGGCCGCCGACGGGTCCGAAGGGCTGCTCGACGGGTTGCCGGCGGCGGTGGAGACGGCCGCGTACCGGATCGTGCAGGAGGCGCTGACGAACGCGCGCCGCCATGCCCAGGCCACCTCGGTGCTGGTCACGCTGCGGCGGGAGGCCGGGGAGCTGCGGGTGTCGGTCGCCGACGACGGGACCGGGCTGCCCGACGAGCCGTCGCCGGGCGTGGGGCTGACGTCGATGCGCGAGCGCGCGGCCGAGATCGGCGGCACCTGCGCCATCGCCCCCCGCCCAGGCGGCGGCACCGAGGTCACCGCCGTCCTGCCGTTCACACCACCGGCCTAGTCGGTCAGGCCGGGGCGCAGCGCGAGGAGCGCGCCGAGGGTGGCGTACCCGATGACCAGGTGGAAGCCGCCGACCCAGTTCGAGACCGAGTCGCCGAACAGGATGTACGTCGGCACCGTCACCACGGCCCAGCTCTCGGCGATGAGCGGCCACCACCGCAGGGATCCGCGCCAGCGCCCGGTGAAGGCGATCTTGATGCCGATGGCCATCATGCCCAGCATGGACACCGGCCAGAACACGTCGAGCGCCTGCATCACCGGCCCGTCCTGGGCGCTGTCGGGCAGGACGCCGTGCAGCAGCGACCAGACGGCGGCCAGCCCGAGCAGGACCAGCTCGACCTTGAGCATGACCCTGGCGAGGCGGGACGTGCCCGTCGCGCGGGTCCGGATCTGCACGGCGAGCAGGGCGAAGATGCCGAGCTGGAAGAGCAGCCCGGTCAGGTCGCCGACCCGCTCGCCGAAGCCCTGGGCCTGGCTGCCGTAGACGAAGATGCTGGCTGCCCAGGACAGCGTGCCGACGGCGAGCGCGACGCCGAGCCTGCGCACGGTGGCGGGGGCGATGGCGGGGGCGCCGGAGGGCGTCGGGCCGGTGGGCACGTCGGTGCGCGCCCTGGCGGGGGTGGTGCTGATCTTGGCGTCCACGGGAGGTCCTTCTCTTCGTTCAGGGGATGTCGTGCCTCCAGGTTTCCGGCGGGCCGCCCCGGGCCGGCAGAGCCGCCGGTCCCGCCGCCGACGGGACCCCTGTCCCGGGACATGAGGACACAACCTCGGGTGTAATACGTCCCGTGACAGAAACCGGACCTTCCACCCCTCTGGCGGCGGCACGCGGGTGGTGGGCCGTCGGGGTGGCCGCGGCCGGGGTCGGGATGGCGGTGGCCACGGTGGCGCTGGACGTGGCCGCCGGGGACGTGCGGTTGCCGCCCGCCTCGGATCTGGAACCCGGGTGGCCGGCCGCGCTGACCGGGCTCGCGCAGCTCGTCCCCGGCGCGCTGCTGCTGCGCAGGCTGCCGCGGCATCCGGTGGCCTGGGTGCTGGCGGTGTTCGGGCTGTTGTGGCTGCTGGACGGGCTCCTGGGAAGCTGGGCGACCCACGCCGCCTACGTCTCGCCCGGCCTGCCGGGGGCCGCGGCGGCGTACTGGTCGTACTCGCGGTTCGGGGCGTCGTTGCTGCTCGGGCTGCCGCTGCTGATCCTGCTGTTCCCGGACGGCCGGCTGCCGCCGGGGCGGGTGTGGCGGGCGCTGTCGGTGACGAGCCTCGTCCTGACCGGGCTGCTCACGGCGCTGCTGGTGACCGCGCCGACGGCGGTCATGGAGCGCTACCACGACCAGGCGATGCCGCCGGAGATCGCGCGGCTCGGCCTCGACTTCCTGTCCCTAAACCTGCCGTACGCGTTCTGGGAGCCGGCGCTGGCGCTGGCGTACGCGTCCGTCCTGGTGAGCCTGGTGGTGCCGTTCGCGTCGATGGTACGCAGGTACGTGCTCGCCGACGCCGAGCGGCGGGCCCAGATCCGCTGGCTGATGTGGGCCGCGCTGGTCGACATGATCGTGCTCCTGCTCCCGCTGTCGTTGTCCCCGCAGATCCCGGCGGCGCTGCTGACGCTGGCCATCGCGTTCACCGCCGCGGCCGTGGTGGTGGCGGTGACCAAGTACCGCCTGTACGACATCGACCGGCTGCTGTCGGCCACCGTCGCCTACGGCCTGCTCGCCGCGCTCGTGGTGCTCATGGACGTGCTGGTGTTCACGCTGGTCGGCAGCGTCCTCGGCGAACGGGACTCGGCCCTGGCCGCCATCGCGATCGTCGCCGTCCTGTACGCCCCCCTGCGCACCTGGCTCTGGCGGGCGGTCCGCAGGCTGGTGCGCGGCTCCCGGGACGACCCGTACGCGGCGGTCTCGACGCTGGCCGAACGGCTGGAGCTGGCCACGGACCCGGACGAGCAGTTGCTCGCGGTGGCCACGACGCTGGCGGAGGCGTTCCGGCTGGCCTACGTCCGGGTGGAGATCGAGCGGCCGGGCGGCGAACGTTCCGTGGTGGAGCACGGGTCGCCGCGCGGGCCGTCGGTGTCGCTGCCCGTGGCCTACCGGGGCGAGACCGTGGGGCGGCTCGTGCTGTGCCGTACCGACCTGACGGAACGGGACCAGCGGCTGCTCGGCGACCTCGTACGCCAGGCCGCCGCCGCGGCGCGGGCCGTCGAGCTGAGCACCGATCTGCAACGCATCCGCGCCCGGCTCGTGCTGGCCCGCGAGGAGGAGCGCCGCAGGCTCCGCCGCGACCTGCACGACGGGCTCGGCCCGAGCCTGGGCGCGGTGGCGCTGCGCATCGAGGCGGCCCGTAACCTGGCCGGCAGCGCGCCCGAGCAGGCCGACCGCATCCTGGAGCAGACGGCCGCCGAGGTCGGCGGGGTGCTGGCGGACGTCCGCAGGCTGGTTCACGACCTGCGCCCGCCCGCGCTGGACGAGCTGGGCCTGCTGCGCGCGATCGAGCAGCAGGCCGGACGGTTCCGCACCACCGCCCTGGACGTGCGCGTCACCGGCGACGGCCCGCTGGACGCGCTGCCCGCGGCGGTGGAGGTGGCGGCCTACCGTATCGTGTCCGAAGCCCTGGCCAACGCGGCCAGGCACGCGGGCGCGGCACGCTGCGACATCACGCTCACTGTGCGGGAAGGGACGCTTGAGGTGGCGGTACGCGACGACGGCGCGGGCATCGGCCCCGAGGTGGCGGCGGGGGTGGGCATGCTCTCGCTGCGCGAGCGCGCGGCCGAGCTGGGCGGCGACTGCCAGGTGACCTGCCCGCCCGGCGGCGGCACCCTGGTCCTGGCCCGGCTGCCGATGCGGGTGGAGGCCGCCGATGTCTAGCCAGGAGCCGAGACGGGTGGAGGCCGCCGATGTCTGACCAGGAGCCGATCAGGGTCCTGCTGGCCGACGACCACCCGGTCTACCGGGACGGGCTCGCGCTGCTGCTCGGCTCGATCCCCGGCATCGAGGTGGCCGGCACCGCCGCCGACGGCCCCGAGGCGGTCGAGCGCGCCGCCGACCTCCAGCCGGACGTGGTGGTGATGGACGTGCGCATGCCGGGGCTCGACGGCATCGAGGCCACCCGGCGCATCGTGGCCGACAGCCCGCACGTCGCCGTCGTCGTGCTGACCATGTCGGAGGAGGACGCCACGCTGTTCGCGGCGATGCGCGCGGGGGCACGCGGCTACCTGCTCAAGGGCGCCGGCCAGGGCGAGATCGTACGGGCGATCACCGCCGTGGCGCACGGCGAGGCGATCTTCGGCCCGGCGGTGGCGCTGCGGGTCGCCGAGTTCTTCCAGGGGGCCGCCTCGACGCCCGGCGACCCGGTCTTCCCGCAGCTCACGCCGCGCGAGCGGGAGATCCTCTCACTGGTGGCGGCGGGCCGTTCGAACGCGCAGATCGCCTCGGCCCTGTTCCTGTCGCCGAAGACCGTACGCAACAACGTCTCCAACATCTTCGCCAAGCTGCACGTCGCCGACCGCGCCGAGGCCATCGTCCGCGCCCGCGACGCCGGCCTCGGAAGGTGAGCCGTTCGGGGCCTGGGTACGTCATAGAGGGTATGAAGATCTGGCGAATCGTGCTGCTGCCCGCGCTCGCGCTGGCCGTCACGGCCTCCGCGCTGCCCGCCGAGGCGGTGACCACGCAGAAGAAGGTGCTGGTCGACCTGCGCGAGGAGGGCGGCTTCGCGGGGCTGCAGAACCGCGTGACGGTCTACACCGACGGCTGCGTGCGGCTCAGCCGCCGTACCGGGCCCGTGGTGGCCAAGTGCCTCACGGCCAAGGAGGAGCGCCAACTGCGCGGCTACCTCAAGGAACTGAAGATCGGCCGGTCCGAACGCCCGCCGCAGGGCGCGGACTTCCTCAGCTACACGCTGGCGTACAAGGGCCATCGCGCCACCCGCTACACGCTGCCCCGCACCTGGAAGCCGGTCGTGGCGCACCTGGACAAGGCCCTCGTCAAGTACTGGGCGCCGGACTGACCCGAAAGCCTCTCCATCAAGCGATTGACCAATAGGTGCGGGCGGAACTACGGTCGGTCGTATGAGACCTGCCGACGGCGGACAGCCGGCCGTGATCCTCAAGGCGGCCACGCAGCTGTTCGCCGCGCTCGGCTACGACGGCACCTCGACGCGCCAGATCGCCGACGCGGCGGGGATGAACATCGCCACCGTCAACTACCACGTGGGCGGCAAGCGGGAGCTGTACCTGGCCGTCATGGAACGGGCGCACCGGGCGGAGAAGGCGGCGCTGGACAAGGCGCTCGCCCGCCTGCCCGGTGGCGACCCGGTCGCCTCCATCCACGGCCTGGTGGACGACTACCTCGACTTCTGCGTGGACAACCCGGAGATCCCCGCGCTGTGGATGCACCGCTGGCTCTCCGACGCCGGGGACATCACCGAGCTGGAACGCCAGTACGTCCAGCCCCTGGTCTCCGCCGTGACCGGCGCGCTGCGCCCGGCGGTCGAGGCCGGGGTGATCGACGGCACGGTCGACCTGGAGTACGCCATGTGGACGGTCATCTGGTCGATCCACGGCTTCGCCAAGGGCGGCGTGCTCGACGCCGAGGGCTGCCGCCGGGGCGCGGGCGACCGGGCCGCGCTCCGCCGCTTCCGCGCCCACCTCCACCTCACCCTCCACCGCACCCTCGCCCTCCCCGGCGACCCGCGATGACGGCGACCGACGTCGGCCGGCTCGGGCGTGGCCGGCTGCTCGGCTACGGCGTCGGCTCGGTCGGCACCGGCGTGTTCTCCGCCGTCCCCGGCCTGCTGCTGCTCTACTACCTCACCGACATGCTCGGCGTGCCCGCCGCCGTCGCGGGCGCCGTGCTGGTCGCGCCGAAGATCTGGGACGTGCTGCTCAACCCGCTCGTCGGCGCCGCCAGCGACCGGGAAGCCGTGCGCACCGGCCGCCGGACGCGGCTGCTGGCGGTGGGCGCGGCCACGCTGCCGGTGGCGTTCGCGCTGATGTTCGCCGTGCCCGGCGGCGTCTCCGGCGGCATGGCGGGGGCGGTGTGGCCGGGCGTGGCGTTCCTGCTGGCCGCGACCGCGTTCGCGTGCTTCCAGGTGCCGTACGTGGCGCTGCCTGCGGAGATGTCGGCGAGCCCGGCCGAGCGGACCCGGGTCATGTCGTGGCGGGTGGTCTGCCTGACCGTCGGCATCCTGGTCGCGGGCGGCCTGGCCCCGGCCGTCGTGGACCTGGCGGGCGGCGGCCGGCCGGGGTACGCGGTCATGGGCGTCGCGATCGGCGCCGTCATGGCCGCCGCCCTCGTGGCCGCCACGCTGGGCACGCGGTGGGTGTCGTCGCGTCCCGGGCCCCGGCAGCTCGGCCCGGCGGCGGCCTTCCGCCTGGCCCGGGGCAACCGGCCGTTCTTCGCGCTGCTGGCGGCGTTCGTCACGCAGGCGCTCGGGGTGGCGGTGATGCTGGCGGGCGCGCCGTACGTGGCCTCGTACCGGCTGGGCGACTACGGGCTGACCTCGGTGATGTTCGTCTGCCTGGTGGGCCCGAGCATGCTCGCGGTGCCCGGCTGGGCCCGGCTGGCCCGTGTGTACGGGACCGTGCGCTGCTACCTGGTCGCCTCGGCCGGGTTCGCCGTCGTGGCGCTGGCCCTGGTCCCCGCCATCGCGGCAGGCAGCCTGGCCGCCACGCTCGCGCTGACGGCGCTGGCCGGGGTCTGCTACGCCGCGCTGCAACTCCTGCCGCTGTCGCTGCTGCCGGACACCGTGCACGCCGACGCCGCCCGTACCGGCCACGCGCAGGCCGGGGCGTTCACCGGGCTGTGGACGGCGGGCGAGACCGCCGGGCTCGCCCTCGGCCCTGGCCTGTTCGCGCTGGTCCTGGCCCTGTCGGGGTTCGTCTCCGCGCCCGTGGAGTCGCCCGTCGCCCAGCCGTCCGGCGCGCTGACGGGGCTGCTGCTCGGCTTCACCGCGCTGCCCGCCGTACTCATGCTGATCAGCCTGCCGTTCGTCGTCCGGTACGGACGGCTCGCCCTCGCCCCCGCGCTCGCCAAGGAGACCGTGTGACCCTCCCCCTGTCCGGAAGAACCACCGAGGACCTGCTGGCCGAGGTCGCCAGGATGAAACAGCACGACCTGCCGGTGCGGGGCGGGCAGGTGACCGCGTACGTGTACGACACCGGCCGGGCGGAGGTGCACGAGGCGGCGGCCCGCGCGTACTTCGAGATGCTGGAGGTCAACTGTCTGGACCCGACGGCGTTCCCCAGCATCGTCGAGATGGAGAAGCAGGTCGTGGGCGCGGTCGCCGAGCTGCTCGGCGGCGGCCACGGCATCTTCACCAGCGGCGGCACCGAGTCCATCATGCTGGCCGTCAAGGCCGCCCGGGACGCCGCCGGACGGGCCGCCCCCAACCTCGTGCTGCCGGTGACCGCACATCCGGCCTTCCACAAGGCGGCCCACTACCTGGGCCTGCGGGTCAAGGCCGTGCCGGTGGACCTGGAGACGTACAAGGTGCGGGTGGAGGACGTCGCGGCGGCGATCGACGAGGACACGGTCCTGGTGGTGGTCTCGGCGCCTTCGTACCCGCAGGGCGTGATCGACCCGGTCGCGGAGGTCGCCGCCGTGGCGGCCGAGGCGGGCGTGGCCTGCCACGTGGACGCGTGCGTGGGCGGCTGGCTGCTGCCGTGGCTGCGGGAGGCGGGGGCCGACGTGCCGCCGTTCGACCTGTCGGTACCGGGGGTCACGTCCCTCTCCTGCGACCTGCACAAGTTCGGCTACGCGCCGAAGGGCGCCTCGGTGGTGCTGTTCGCCGACCCGGCGACGCGGCGCAGGGCGTACTTCGCCTCGGCCGCCTGGCCCGGCTACACGATCATCAACGCCACCGTGCAGAGCTCCAGGTCGGCCGGGCCGCTCGGCGGCGCGTGGGCCACCCTCCAGGCGCTCGGCCGGGAGGGGTACGTCGAGCTCGGCCGCGCCACCCTCAAGGCGGCGGCCCGGCTGCGGGAGGGCATCGCCGCGATCCCCGGACTGCGCGTCCTGGGCGCGCCCGAGTCCTCACTGGTGGCCTTCGCCGGGGACGACCTCGACGTGTTCGTCCTGGCCGACGCGGCCCGCGAGCGCGGCTGGTTCCTGCAACCGCAGCTCTCGTACGCGGGCATCCCGGCGAACCTGCACGTCACGGTCACCGGCGTGACGCTGAACGGCGTGGAGGCGATGCTCAGGGTGATCGCCGACGCGGCGGAGGCGGCCCGGCGGCGCGGCCTGGCCGTCGTCCCGGACGGCCTGGTCGAGCTGATCGCCGGCCTGGACCTGGACGCCCTGGACGACGCGACGTTCGCCGAACTGGCCGCCTCGGTGGGCGTGGACCTGCGTCCGGGCGCGGGCCAGCCGGGCATGGCGACGGTCAACGCGGTCCTCGACGCCCTGCCCGCCGAGACCAGGGAAGCCCTCCTGCTCCGCTTCCTGTCGGTGATGTACGCCTGACCTGGATCAGGACAGGTCGAACTCCCCCTTGGCGGCCCCGTCGAGGAAGGCGAGCCATTCGTCCCGGGTGAAGGCCAGAGTGGGGCCTTCACCCCGGTCCTTGGTGTCCCGGATGAGAACGCTGTCATCCGCCCGCCGCATCACCTCGACACAACTCCCGCCGTTTCCCCCGGACGCCGTCGCCTTGACCCACACGCCCGTACGGAGACCGCTCACATCACTCATAGCTCTCCATCACCTCACGGATGATCTCGCGGCTCCTGTCCACGGGATACGCCATGCCGGACAGTGCCTCCCATCGCACGATAAGCGCTTGAACCGTCCTGGCGCGATTGGTCACCCGCCCCTCCTCGGCGCTTTCCAGGTAGGCGTGATCGGGGCCTCCCTCCAGGAGGGTGGCCACCTCGAAGGCTCCGAGACACCCCACGGTGAGCCCCGCCCTGAGAGGGATGATCCTGAGCGTGACGTAGGGCGGGTTGAGCACGTCGAGCAGCTTGGCAAGCTGTTCTCTCATCACTTCCGGGCCGCCGACCGGCCGATGCAGGACGCTCTCGTCCACGAGGGCCGAGTACATGGGCGGGGACGCGCGGCTGAAGACGGATTGCCGGTGCAGCCGGAACTGTACGGCCTCCTCGGCCTCCTGCTCCACGACCCCTGGCTCGCCCAGGAACACATGTCTGGCGTAGCTCTCCGTCTGGAGCAGGCCGGGGATCAGCAGGGGTTCGGACGTCCTGATGGTGTGGGCCGCCGCCTCGACCTTCGGCCACTCGCGGAACCAGCGCGGGCCCAGCGCGCCGTGGATCTGCGGCAGCAGCTCCGTCAACTGGCCCTTGAGGCCGAGGGCCTTCTCCACTTCGCGGGTGAAGTCCTCGCTCGGCTTGCGCAGGAGGCGTTCCACGTGCCCGACCGCGCTCTCGCTGTAGGCCAGCCGGTCCGCCAGACGCTCCTGGCTCAACCCGTGGTCCGTACGGAAGGCACGCAGGCGTCTGGCGTACTCGGCCCACGCCTCCGCTTCTTCTTCCTTCGGCATGTCACGCCCTTCCCACAAACGTTCACGCAGAGGCATGGCGTACTCACTGTAAGGAACTGTACGGCCGATTCCATGGGCTCGTCAGCCGAATCAAGCGCATCCTCAGAACCTGCGTACAAGCGGTCCCGGCCTGTACGCCCATCCCGGAGGTGATCATGTACAGTTCCCTGCATGCGGGCGTCAAGGTGTGGACGGTCGGCGAGCTCGAAGACCCGGCGACGCTGCCCCGGCTGGCGCGTACCGAGCTGACGGCGTGGCTGGGCGCGGATCACCGAGCCCTGGACGACCTGCGGCTGATCGCTTCGGAGCTGGTCGCGAACGCGTTGCAGCACGCGAAGGCACAGTGGGTGCGGCTGTCCCTCGCCCCGGAGGCGGGGTTCTGGCGGCCGGCCGTGGCCGACCCGGGCCGGAACGGGCTGGTTCCGCGCCCCCGCCTGCCACTGGACGCGGACGAGTCGGGACGCGGACTCCGGCTGGTGCACGAACTGACCAACGGGTTGTGGGGCACCTACCTGGACAGGGCCGGAGAGCGGATCGTGTGGGCGCTGGTTTCTCGGTAGGACCTAGTTTCGATACTCGGGTTGCGTAATTCGTCCGCCGCCAGTTACGCTACTCAGGTAGTGAAAAGGAGGCAGGCATGGTGGGACGGCCGCGCAGGAGTGACGTCGACGAGAGCGTGATCAAGGCCGCCACCGAGCTGCTGCTCACCCGCGGCTACGCCGGCCTGTCGCCCGACGAGGTCGCCGAGCGGGCCGGCATCGCCAAGACCACGCTCTACCGCCGCTGGCCGACCAAGGACCACCTGGCCCTGGCCGTCGTCAACCGGCTCCAGGACCATGACGAGATCACCGACACCGGCGACATCCGGCGCGACCTGCCCGCGTACCTGGAGAAGATCGCGGCCGGGCTCAACCGGATGCGTGCGGCGGGCCGCGCGCCCGGTGACGAGGACGCGTCGGCGGGCACGGTGGCCGAGCTCGTGGCCGCCGCCGCCCGCCACCCGGACGTCGGCGAGCTGGAACGCCAGATGTACGCCCGCCGCAACACCCTGGCCCGCGCCCTGCTCGAAAAGGCCAGGGACCGCGGCCAGCTACGCGCCGACCTCGACGTCGAGGCCCTGTTCGACCAGCTCGCCGGGGCCCTGTACTACCGCGTCCTGATCACCGGCCTGCCCGTCGACCGCGCCTACGCCGAACGCCTCGTGGACACCGCCCTCCGCGGCGCCACCCCTGAGAACGGATAACACCATGTCGCTCATCGACCCCCGCACCACCGCCGTCATCCGCTCCGTCGACGCCGAGATCATCGGCGGCCCGCCCAGTACGGGCCGCATGCTCCTCGACTCCAGCGCCACCGGCGGCGCCCTGAGCACCATGCGCATCACGCTCGGCGAGGGCGCCGACGGCGCGGTCCCGCACACGCACACCACCGCCTCCGAGATGTTCTACGTCCTGGACGGCCGGGTGCAGGTGCTGTCCGGCGACGAGGTGATCATCCTGGAGCAGGGCGACGTGGCCGTCGTGCCGCCGGACGTCGCCCACGCCTTCGGCGCGGCCCCCGGCGCCGAGGCGGACCTGCTGATCGTCATCACGCCGGGCGTCGAGCGGTTCGAGTACTTCCGCCTGCTGGCCCGGCTGAAGACCGGCGAGGCCACGCTCGAAGAGCTGCTGGCCTCGCAGGACCGCTTCGACAACCACTTCCTCGACAGCCCGGCGTGGACGAAGGCCCGCTCCTGAGGGTCAGACCTTCGTGATCCGGACGGCGTCGGCGATCACGTAGCCGGTCGCCGAGGTCCACCGGCTCACCCCGACCACGTTGTACGTCCCGGCCGCCAGCGTGTACGTCCCCAGCACCCGCCACGCCCCGCCGCCGGTGCGCTGGTCCACATTCACGGTCTGGTTGCCGCCCGAGGCCGCCACGATGTGCGGCGCGGAGCCGTTGTACCCCGCGTTGGCCGGATACCAGACCTCCACCCGGTAGCTGCCCGCGCTCGGGATCGACGCCCGGAACCAGGCCGGATCGCTGGCCGCGACCGGGTCGGCGAAGCGGTAGTCGGCGCCGTGCGCCTGCGTGGAGTAGGACGAGGTGCCCCAGGACGCGGAGGCCGTGAAGCCCGCGTCGGCGTTGTCGATCACGACGCTGAAGCCGCCCGTGCCGCCCGTCGCCCGGCCCGCGCTCGGCGCGCTCTCCTGGTGGGTCCTGCTCAGCGCGGTCACGTAGTAGGTGGACGCGCCGCCGCCGGGGTCGGTGTAGGACGTCTGCCTGGTGGTGGCGATCAGGTTGCGGGCGTCGGCGAAGAAGCACGGATCGGCCGAGGGCGGCGCGCCGGCCACGCGGTAGACCGCGTACGCCGTGCCGGAGCCGGTCCAGGCGAGCTGGACGCCGTTCGAGCCCGCGGTGGCCGAGGTGATCGTGGGCGCGGCGGGCGCGGCCCCGGAGCCACGGGCGGGGAGCAGGGCGGGCTTGGCGTAGTGGTCGGTGACGAGCTTGGTGATCGCCCCGATCCGGTCGGCCTTGACGTCCTTGGCGCTGAAGTAGACGTCACCGGCGATCTCAGAATGTTTCCTGTTGTCGTACAGGTGGTCGCTCAGCTCGGCCGGGTCCTGCCAGGCGGCCTCCTGCCCCGAGGCGCCGGCCCGGTACGCGGCCTGCCCCACGACGAGCTGCACGCCGGTGCCGCGCACGACGTCCGACCACCACGCGGTCAGCACCTCATAGGCGGCCGTGGAGAAGCCGATATGCCAGTAGATCTGCGGCGCCAGGTAGTCGATCCAGCCCTGCTTGACCCATTGGCGGCTGTCGGCGTAGATCGCGTCGTACGACTGGAGACCCGACGTACGCGAGCCGAGCGGGTCGGTCGAGGAGTTGCGCCAGATCCCGAACGGGCTGATCCCGAACGACACCCACGACTTGGCGGTGTGGATGCGCTGGCCGAGCTCGCGGACGAGCAGGTTGACGTTGTCGCGCCGCCAGTCGGCGATGTTCGGGAACGCGCCGCCGTACTGGGCGTAGGCGGCCGAGTCGGGGATGGCCTGGCCGCTGACCGGATAGGGGTAGAAGTAGTCGTCGAGGTGCACGCCGTCCACGTCGTAGCGGGTGACGGCGTCCATGATCGCGTCCTCGATGAAGTCGCGTACCGCCGGGATGCCGGGGTTGTAGTAGAGCTTGCCGCCGTAGGCGAAACGCCAGTCGGGGTGCTGCCGCGCGGGGTGCGTGGAGATCAGCTTGGACGGGTCGTCGTTGTTGGCCACCCGGTACGGGTTGAACCAGGCGTGAAACTCCAGGTTCCGCGCGTGGGCCTCGCTGACCATGAACGCCAGCGGGTCGTAGCCGGGGTTCGTCCCCTGGGTGCCGGTCAGCCATTGCGACCACGGCTCGTACGGGGAGGGCCAGAACGCGTCCGCCGTGGGCCTGACCTGCACGATCACGGCGTTCATGCGCTTGGCGACGGCCAGGTCGAGCCAGGCCCGGAACTCGGCCTGCTGGGCGGAGACGCTGAGCCCGGTACGGCTCGGCCAGTCGATGTTGGCGACCGACGAGATCCACATGGCCCGGAGCTGCCGCTTGGGCGTCGCGGGATCGGTCGCGCAGGCGGCTGCGGAGGCGACTGCGGAGTCGGAGGTGGGGGCTGCGGAGGCGGGGGCGGGAGCCACGGCGGCGACGACGGCGGCGGCGGTGAGCGCCGCCAGGACGGTACGCAGGAGCGCGGTCACGAAAGGAAGTTTCAGTCCCCCGACCGCAGAGCGCAATAGTTTTCAGGGGCCCAACTTTCACGCCACCCCTTGGACGGCGGGCGGAAAGTTTCACCTAACACGTCTGTAATGTCAATTATCGACATTGTGTCAGAGGTGACGTACGTTGGGCCGCATTCGGCGGCCAAACGCGGGCCGCGGCTCCGCGCCCGCGTTCCATCCGTCACCCCCCAACGAGGAGCACCCCCATGATTCTCGCCCGCACGCGATTAGCTGCCCTCGCCACCTCCGCCCTCACCGTCGCACTGATCGCCGCGGGCCAGCCCGCCGCCCAGGCCGCCAGGGAGCCCGCGCTGCCGGCGGCGTTCGCCAAGGCCGCCTCGGCCAGCGACGTCCCCCGCGACCTGCTGGTCGCGCTCGCCTACGCCGAGACCCACCTCGACGACCACCAGGGCAAGCCCAGCGCCAGCGGCGGCTACGGCCTGATGCATCTGGTCAGCAACCCCACGGCGCACGCGCTGGAGAAGGCCGCCGAGCTCACCAGCCTGCCGGTCGAGAAGCTGCGCTCCGACAACGAGTCCAACATCCTCGGCGGCGCCGCCGTCCTCCGCTCCTACGCCGACGAGCTCGGCCTGGACGACGCCGCCCGCAAGGACGCCGGCCGCTGGTACCAGGCCGTCGCCAAGTACGGCAACGCCTCCTCGCCGGAGACCGCCCGCCTGTACGCCGACGCGGTCTACGAGCAGCTCGGCCTGGGCATCAAGGCCAGGGGCGTGACCGTCAAGCCCCAGGAGGTCACCGCCGACCGCGGCGAGTACGCCAACACCCGCGACCTGAACGCCCGCTCCGACGTAGGCGTGCTCAGCACCGACTACGGCCCGGCCGCCTGGGTCGCGGCCAGCTCCAGCAACTACACCGCCTCAAGCCGGCCGTCGAGCTACGCCATCGACCGCGTGGTCATCCACGTGACGCAGGGCTCGTACGCCGGGACGATCTCCTGGTTCCAGAACTCCGCCGCGCAGGTCTCGGCGCACTACGTCGTCAAGTCCTCCAACGGCGCCATCACCCAGATGGTGCGCGAGAAGGACGTCGCCTGGCACGCCGGCAACTGGACGTACAACACCAGGTCGATCGGCATCGAGCACGAGGGCTACGTCAGCGAGGCCTCGTGGTTCACCGACGCCATGTACCGCGCGTCGGCGGCCCTGACCAAGGCCATCTGCGACAAGTACGGCATCCCGAAGGACCGCGCCCACATCATCGGGCACAACGAGGTTCCCGGCGCCGACCACACCGACCCGGGGTCGTACTGGAACTGGACCACGTACATGAACTACGTGACCGGCGGCGGCACGCCCTCGTGGTCCACCACGGTGGACAACGCCACCTCCGGCAAGTTCACCGCCAGCGCCAACTGGGGCACCTCCGCCTACTCCGCCCAGCGTTACGGCGCCGACTACCGCTTCGCCGACCCGGTCGCCTCCAGCGACCCGGCCTGGTACCAGGCCGCGATCCCCAGCGCGGGCACGTACAAGGTGGAGGTCTGGTATCCGTCCGATCCCGGTTACAACAGCTCGGCGCCGTACATCGTGGCGGCCTCGGGCGGTAACCAGACCGTCTACGTCGACCAGCGTTCCGGCGGCGGAGGCTGGCGCAGCATCGGCACCTTCTCACTGAACGCCGGCACCTACAACGTCGTCGGCATCAGCCGGTGGACCGCCGGCACGGGTCTCGTCATCGCCGACGCGGTCCGGATCAGCAAGGTCTGACCCCCCCGAACCCGCGAAGCCGGCTCACACCCTCTCCCCCGGGGGGTGTGAGCCATTTCACTTTGCCAATCATGTAATCGATTTCATGAGCTGCCGTGTAATCGATTACACGGAGGAACGATGGCAAGGATCAAGGATGTCGCCGCGCAGGCCGGTGTCTCCGTCGCCACGGTCTCCCGCGTGCTCAACGACAACCCCTCGGTCAACGAGGAGACCCGGCGCCGAGTTTACGACGCGATGAACGCGCTCAACTACGTGCCCAACGCCGTCGCCCGCTCCCTGCGCACGACCGCGACCAGGACGATCGGCCTGATCATCGGCGACGTCCTGAACCCGTTCTTCACCGAGCTGGCCAGAAGCGTCGAGGACGAGGCCAGGCGCGAGGGCTTCACGGTCGTCATGGGCAACGCCGACGAACGCGCCGACCAGCAGGACCACTACGTGCGCACGCTGCTGGAGCAGCGCGTGGACGGGCTGCTGATCTGCCCGACCGCCGAGGTCACGCCGCTGGTGCAGCAGCTCGCCGAGGCCGGCCGGCCGGTGGTCTTCCTCGACCGCACGATCGCCGGGCTCGACGTGCCCTCCGTGCGCTCCGACGGCGCCGCCGCCATCGCCGAGCTGGTCCGCCACCTGCGTGAGCAGGGCCACCGCCGGATCGCCCTGGCCTCCGGCCCGGCCACCCTGTCCACCGGACGCGAGCGCACGGACGCCTTCGCCACCGCGATGGCCGCCGAGGGCCTGGAGGTGCGCCCCGAGTACGTGCGCCCCGGCGACTTCCGCGAGGGCAGCGGCCGGCGCATCACCGCCGAGCTGCTCGACCTGCCCGAGCCGCCCGAGGCCATCTTCTTCGGTGACAACCTGATGACGCTGGGCGGGCTGGAGGAGATCCAGGCCAGGGGCCTGCGCATCCCCGCCGACGTCGCCGTCGCCTCCTTCGACGACGTGACCTGGTTCAAGCACACCGCCCCGCCGATCACCGCCATCGCCCAGCCGACCGCCGAGATGGGGCGCCTGGCCGTGCGGCTCGTGATCGGCCGGATCCAGAGCGGGCAGGCGGCCGACTCGCACGTCCTGCCTGCTCACCTGGTGATTCGCCGATCTTGTGAGCGGAAAGGGATCATGGAGTGAGCGCGGAGATACTCAAGGCCGAGGGCCTGCGCAAGGTCTTCCCCGGTGTCGTGGCACTCGACGGCGTCGATCTCAGCCTGCGCGCCGGCGAGGTGCACGTCCTGCTCGGCGAGAACGGCGCGGGCAAGAGCACGCTGATCAAGATCCTGTCGGGCGCGTACCGGCCGGACGGCGGGCACGTCACCGTCGACGGGCAGCCGGTGGACATCCGGTCGGCGGGCGACGCCCAGCGGCTCGGCATCGCCACCATCTACCAGGAGTTCAACCTGGTCCCCCAGCTCACCGTCGCGGAGAACCTGGCGCTCGGCCGCCCGCCGCGCCGCTTCGGGCTGGTGGACAAGAAGCGCATGGAACGGCAGGCCAAGGCGCTGCTCGACCGCGTCGGCGTGGACGTCGACCCGGCGACCCCGATCTCCCGGCTCGGCATCGCCCGGATGCAGATGGTGGAGATCGCCAAGGCGCTCGCGCTCGACGCCCGCGTGCTCATCATGGACGAGCCCACCGCCGTGCTCACCTCCGGCGAGGTCGCCAAGCTGTTCACGATCGTCCGCCAGCTCCGCGACGAGGGCGTGTCGATCGTGTTCATCACCCACCACCTGGAGGAGATCGCCGAGATCGGCGACCGGGTGACCGTGCTGCGCGACGGCAGGTCGGTCACCGAGATCCCGGCCGACACCCCGCAGGACGAGCTGGTCAGGCTCATGGTGGGCCGCCCGATCGACCAGCAGTTCCCGCGCCAGGCCGCCGAACGCGGCGAGGCGCTGCTCAAGGTCTCCGGCCTCGGCCGCAGGGGCGTCTTCGACGACGTGTCGTTCGAGGTGCGCGCGGGTGAGGTGGTCGGGGTCGCCGGGCTGGTGGGCGCCGGCCGCACCGAGGTCGCGCGGGCCGTCTTCGGCGCCGACCGCTACGACGCCGGCGAGGTGGTCGTGCGCGGCAGGCGCCTGGCGCCCGGCGACGTGCACGCCGCCATGGAGGCCGGGCTCGGGCTGGTCCCCGAGGACCGCAAGGGCCAGGGCCTGGTGCTCGGCGCGGACGTGGCCGAGAACCTGGGCCTGGTCACCATGCGCGCCGCCACCCGCGCCGGCTTCGTCGACCGCGCCGGCCAGCGCGAGGCCGCCGGGAAGGTGGCCGAGCAGCTCGGCATCCGGATGACCGGCCTGGACCAGGAGGTCCGCACGCTGTCCGGCGGCAACCAGCAGAAGGTCGTCATCGGCAAGTGGCTGGTCGCCGACGCGGGCGTGCTCATCCTCGACGAGCCGACCCGCGGCATCGACGTCGGGGCCAAGGTCGAGATCTACCAGCTCATCAACGCGCTCACCGCCTCCGGGCACGCCGTGCTCATGATCTCCAGCGATCTGCCGGAGGTGCTCGGCATGAGCGACCGCATTCTGGTCATGGCCCGCGGCAGGCTCGTCGGCGAGCTGCCCGCGACCGGGACCACGCAAGACGACGTCATGGCCCTCGCGGTCACGGATGTGGAGGGTCCCCGTGCCAAGTAGCACCGTTCCGAACAAGCTCACCGGCCGCCGGTCGCCCGCCGCGGCCTGGTTCGCCGAGAACGGCGCGCTCGCCGCGCTCGTCGTGCTGGTCGTGGCGCTGTCGTTGTTGTCGTCCGACTTCCTCAGCGTGACGAACCTGCTCAACGTCGGCGTCCAGGCGGCCGTGACCGCGATCCTGGCCTTCGGCGCCACGTTCGTGATCGTCACCGGCGGCATCGACCTGTCCGTCGGCTCGGTCGCCGCGCTGTCGGCGATCGTGCTGGCCTGGACGGCCACCAGCGCCGGGCTGCCGTGGCCGGTCGCCGTGGTGGTCTCGCTGGCCGTCGGCGTCGTGTGCGGCCTGGTCAACGCGGCCCTGATCGCGTACGGGAAGCTGCCGCCGTTCATCGCCACGCTGGCCATGCTCGGCATCGCCCGCGGCCTGGCCCTGGTCATCTCGCAGGGCAGCCCGATCGCGATGCCCGACTCGGTCTCGCACCTGGGCGACACCCTCGGCGACTACCTGCCGATCCCGGTGCTGGTGATGCTGGTCATGGGCGTGATCGCGGCCGTGGTGCTCAACCGCACGTACCCCGGCCGGGCCATGTACGCCATCGGCGGCAACGAGGAGGCCGCCCGGCTGTCCGGCATCAAGGTCAACCGGCAGAAGCTCATCACGTACGCGCTGTCCGGCGTCTTCGCGGCGGTGGCCGGGATCGTCCTGGCCAGCCGCCTGGCCTCGGCCCAGCCGCAGGCCGCGGCGGGATACGAACTGGACGCGATCGCGGCCGTCGTCATCGGCGGCGCGAGCCTGTCCGGCGGCAAGGGCAGGGCGCTCGGCACCTTCGTCGGCGCGCTCATCCTCGCCGTGCTGCGCAACGGGTTGAACCTGCTGTCCGTCTCGGCGTTCTGGCAGCAGGTCGTGATCGGCGTGGTGATCGCGCTCGCGGTCCTCGTCGACACCCTGCGGCGCAGGGGAACGAACTAGGAAAAGGAAGTAAAGATCATGCGGATTCCCGCGATTGTCATGGCCGGCGCCGCGCTCACGCTCGGCCTGGCCGCCTGCGGCTCCTCCGGCGACGGCGGCTCCGGAGGCACGTCCTCGGGGGGCGGGGACATCAAGATCGGCATGTCGGTGTCGACCCTGAACAACCCCTACTTCGTGCAGCTGCGCAGCGGCGCGGAGGCGGAGGCCAGGAAGGAGGGCGTCACGCTGACCGTCACCGACGCCCAGAACGACGCCTCCCAGCAGGTGAACCAGGTCCAGAACTTCACCAGCCAGAACATGAAGGCGATCATCGTCAACCCGGTCGACTCCGACGCGGCGGCCCCGGCGGTCAAGGCGGCGGACCGGGTCAAGATCCCGGTGATCGCGGCCGACCGCGGCGTCAACGGCGCCGAGGTGGCCCAGACGGTGGCCTCCGACAACGTGGCCGGCGGCAAGCTGGCCGCCCAGGAGCTGGCCAAGCAGCTCGGCGAGAAGGGCAGCGTGGTCGTGCTGCAGGGCACGGCGGGCACGTCCGCCTCGCGCGACCGGGGCCAGGGCTTCGCCGACGGCATCGCCGCGTACCCGAACATCAAGGTCGTCGCCAAGCAGCCGGCCGACTTCGACCGCACCAAGGGCCTGGACGTCATGACCAACATGCTCCAGTCGAACCCCGGCATCACCGGCGTCTTCGCCGAGAACGACGAGATGGCGCTCGGCGCGATCAAGGCCCTGGGCGCCAAGGCGGGCCAGCAGGTCAAGGTCGTCGGCTTCGACGGCACCCCCGACGGCCTGAAGGCCGTGCAGGCGGGCACGCTGGCCGCCAGCGTCGCCCAGCAGCCGTCGCTGCTCGGCCAGCAGGCGGTGCAGGCCGCGGTCAAGGCCGCCAAGGGCGAGACCATCGAGAAGACGGTGGCCGTGCCCGTCAAGGTGGCGACCAAGGAGAACGTCGCGGACTTCCAGTGAAGCGCGCGGGGATACTGAACGCCGAGCTGGCGGGGGCCATGGCCCGGCTCGGCCACACCGACCAGGTGCTGGTCTGTGACAGCGGGATGCCCGTGCCGCCCGGCGTCCGGGTCGTCGACCTGGCGTTCCTGCCGGGCATCCCGGCCTTCGCCGACGTGCTCGACGGGCTGCTGGCCGAGCTCGTCGTCGAGGGGGCCACGGCGGCCGAGGAGGTGCGCGCGGGCAACCCGGGCTGCGCCGAGCTGCTCTCGGCCCGGCTGCCGGGGCTGGCGTACGTGCCGCACGAGGAGCTGAAGCTGCTGTCGGCGGGGGTGCGGCTGGCCGTCCGTACCGGGGAGGCCACGCCGTACTCGAACGTGATCCTGCGGTGCGGGGTGGCGTTCTAGGGACGCCTGCCCCGGGGCGCTGGGAAGCGGGCGGAGGAAGATCTACTCTGGCGTCGAGGGAGGCGCCATGACCCACGAGGCAGCAGAGCCGGACCCCGCCCAACTCCGTCGCGTCGCCATGGCGAGCGCGGTCGGCACCACGATCGAGTGGTACGACTACTTCATCTACTCCACGGCCGCCGCGCTGGTCTTCGGCTCCCAGTTCTTCTCACCGCTCTCGCCCGCCTCGGGCACGCTGGCCGCGTTCGCCACGCTCGGCGTCGGGTTCCTGGCCCGGCCCGTGGGCGGCCTGGTGTGGGGCCACTTCGGCGACCGGCTCGGGCGCAAGGCGATGCTGATCGCGTCCCTGCTGCTGATGGGCGCGGCCACGGTCGGCGTCGGGCTGCTGCCCACCTACGACCAGATCGGGGTGCTGGCCCCGATCCTGCTCCTGGCCCTGCGGTTGCTCCAGGGGCTCAGCGCCGGCGGTGAGTGGGGCGGCGCGGCTCTGCTCGCCGTCGAGCACGCCCCGCCCGGCCGGCGGGGCCGCTACGGGCTGTACTCCCAGGTGGGCGTGCCCGCCGGGCTGATCCTGGCGCAACTGGTGTACGTCGCGGTGACGGCCAGGCTGTCGGAGGCGCAGTTCACGAGCTGGGGCTGGCGGCTGCCGTTCCTGTTCAGCATCGTGCTGGTCGGGGTCGGGCTGTTCATCAGGCTGCGGGTGGCCGAGACGCCGGTGTTCCGGGCGCTGGCCGCCGAGCAGGCCCGCAGCAGGCGGCCCGTCCTCGACGTCTTCCGCGAGCGGCCGCGGGCACTGCTGATCGCCTCGGCCAGCTTCATCGCCAACACCGCGATCGGCTACGTGTTCCTCGCCTACCTCCTGTCCTACGGCACCCAGGTGCTGAAGGTCGGCAGGAACGTCATGCTGGTCGTGGTGATCATCGGCAGCCTGACCTGGCTGGCCGGGATCGTGGCCTCGGCGATCTGGTCCGACCGGATCGGCCGCAAGCCGGTCTACCTGGCCGGATCTGTGCTCCTCGTGGTCTGGGCCGTGCCGTTCTTCCTGCTGGTGGACACCAAGGTCGCCGCGCTGATGGTGGTCGCCGTGGTGGTGCTCAACGTGGGGCTCGCCGCGACGTACGGGCCCCAGTCGGCGTTGTTCGCCGAGATGTTCGAGGCCCGCTACCGCTACAGCGGGGTCTCCTTCTCGTACGCGGTCGGCGCGCTGCTCGGCGGCGGGTTCGCCCCGCTGGTCGCGACGGCGCTGCATGATGCGACCGGCACGTCGTTGTCGGTGTCGGCGTACATGGCCGGGGTCGGGCTGATCAGCCTGGTGGCGGTGCTGGCCATGAAGGAGACCCGTACGCCGCGGGCGGCCGGCTGAGTCAGGCCGTGGCGCCGCCGTCGATCACGTGGTCCTGGCCGACGACGAAGCTGGACTCCGGCGAGGACAGCCACAGCGCGGCCGCGGCGATCTCCTCAGGGGTGGCGACGCGGCCGATCGGCAGGGCGTCGCGCATGCGCTCGTCGCGCTCGGCGCGCGTCTCGCCGGGCCGCATGGACATGGGCGAGTCGATCGGGCCGGGGCTGACGGCGTTGACGCGGACGCCGTCGGCGATGTGGTCGCGGGCGGCGGTGCGGGTCAGGTGGCTCACCGCGGCCTTCGAGGCGGCGTAGGCGGCGGCCCCGGGCAGGCGCCAGTGGGCGCCCAGGTTGCTGGCCACGTTGACGATCGTCCCGCCGCCGTGTTCGCGCATGTACGCGATCTCGTGCTTCATCGACAGGAACACGCCCTTGAGGTTCACCGCGAGCACGGTGTCCCAGGTGTCCTCATCGTAGTCGGCCACCGGGGCCAGCATGCCGAAGACGCCTGCGGCGTTGAGCGCCATGTCGAGCCCCCCGTAGCGGGTGACGGCGGCCTCCACCATGGCGGCGACGGAGGCCGAGTCGGTCACGTCCACGGTGAAGCCGGCGGCCCGCCCGCCCTCGGCCTCGATCTCCTTGACCACCTCGCCGAGCCGTCCGGTGTCCCGCCCGGCGGCCAGCACGGACGCGCCCTTCCTGGCGTACGCCAGCGCGGCGGCCCGCCCCACGACCCCGGTGGCCCCGGTGACCACCACGACTTTTCCTTCAAACACCAAGAACTCCTAGAACGATCGGTCTCAAATCTGGACGGCCACCATGGCCTGCTCGACCGCGTCGCGCAGGCGGCGCGGGTCGGGATCGGCGCGCCCGAGCACGCGCAGCCCCTGCAGCAGCACGAGCAGGAACCTGGCCAGCGCGTAGGGGTCCTTCGACTCCGGGATCTCCCCCTGGGCGCGGGCGCGGACCAGCGCGGCGGCCAGCGCCGTCTCCAGCTCGGCCCAGCTCGCCGTCACCCGGCGCGACAGCTCGGCGTCCCGCGAGGCGAACTCCACGGCCGTGTTGACGACCATGCAGCCGCGCCGCAGCTCGTCGGCGAGGATCTCGGCCACGTACGCGTCAAGGAAGGCGCGTACGGCCGGCACCGCGGGCCCCGGCTGGGCCAGCGGCTCGACCACGTTGCGCCGGGCCAGGTAGCGCTCCAGCGCCTTGACGTAGAGCTCCCGCTTGCCGCCGAAGGTGCCGTAGATGCTGGCCCGCGCCAGCCCCAGCCGCTCCACCAGGTCGGCCATCGAGGTCGCCTCGTAACCGCGCTCCCAGAACAGGTCGAGCGCCCGGTCGAGCGCGACCTCGGGATCGAACTCCTTGCTCCGTGCCACGAGGTGAAGCTACCACATTCAAGAACGAGCGGTCTAATTTGTTCGGCGTCTACGCACCTGGCTCACGGAACTCCGGGGCCTGGCCGTCGTCCGGCCGGTCCAGGTTCGGGTTGAGGGATTCGAGCGGCGTGTCGTCCGCGACGGCCCGCTCGGCGGCGGCGCTCTCCTCCACCGGCCGCTGCCGCGGGATGCTCAGCAGGCCGAGGCTGTCCTGCTCGCCCCGCCGCCTGATGACGTCGTTGATCGCCTCGGCCATCTCCTCCCTGGAGTAGCTGCCCTCCGGCAGCTCGTTGAGATGGGCCAGCATGTCGGCGGGGATGCGCACGTGCGCGGAGACCCGCGCGTACACCTCGCGGACCGCCACCCGGTCCCGCCCCTGGAACGCCTCGTCCAGGGCCTCCTGGAGCTCGTCCAGCACAGCGTGATCAGCCATTTCCTTACCCCTTCAGTAGGTCTTCGGCCTGCTCGGTCACGTCGTCCACCGAGACGTCCGCGACCCACGTCCCGTCGTGCTCGCAGCGTTCGGCCTCCACGTCCACGCCGCTCGCGCCGCAGGACGGGCACCGGGTGGTCCAGGAGACCAGCGGCCGGTGCGCGGTCCTGGTGAGCGGCCCCGCGTTGATGAGGTTGCCGCACCAGTAGACGGCGACCGTGGGCGTGCCGACGGCCGCGGCCAGGTGGCGCGGGCCGGTGTCGTTGGCGATCACCAGGTCGCAGCGCTCGTACAGGGCGGCCAGGCCGCCGAGGGTCAGCGTGCCGACGACGGGGATCACCGGGTACCCGCGCCCGCGCATGGCCGCGATCGTCGCCTCCACCAGGTCCTTCTCGGCCGAGTTCCCGGTCACCGCGACGGGCCGGCCGAGCCGGTCGGCCACCTCGGCGAAGCGCTCGGCGGGCCAGCGCCGCCGCGGGTCCGTCGCCCCCGGATGCAGCGCGATCAGCCGGGACGGCGGCTCGCCGAACGACTCGGCCAGCTCCGCCCGGTCGCGGCCGGTGACGGGGACCTGCGCTTCGAGCCGCTCGGCGAGCCCGCCGACCAGCTCGGCCACCTGGAGGAAACGCAGCGTCTCGTGCTGGAAGTACGTGTAGGGCACCCACCGGTCCAGTTCCTCGGCGTCCGGGGAGCGCAGCCCGGCGGTCACCCGCGCCCCGAGCGACCGCAGGAACGGGTTGGTGAAGCGCCCGCCGCCGTGGATCTGCACCGCCAGGTCGAACGACCGCTCCCGCAGCTCGGCGCGGGTCTCGTCGGGCACCGGGTAACCGTGCTCCGGCGTCGAGACCCCCGAGATCGGCGGCAGCGCCACCACGTCGTCCACCGGGCCCGGCCGCCCGGACAGGAACTCGGCGTGCCACGGCGTGCCGAGCAGGGTGAGCCTGGCCTCGGGGTAGGCCCGCTTGATCGCGTCGATGGCCGGCAGCGCGACCAGGTAGTCGCCGATGGCGTTGGCCCGCAGGACGGCGACGCTCCGCACGTCCCCCACCAGGCCGGGCCGGGCCGTCATCGGGTCTCCGGCATGTAGTCGTAGCATTCCGCGCTCCTGTCCACAACGGTGGTCGGCAGCCCGCAGCCCAGCTCTCCCATGGCCGGCTGGTCCTTGGCCGGGCTACCCGGCAGGGATGGCCCATAACTTCGGTTATGGGACGAACCTATTTGAACCGATATGCGTTTGATCTGGGCCTTCATAGGTATTCGCCCTCTATGGGCACCCTGAGGGAAGAGACGGTCAGCGCGGTCGTCGTCGGCGACGTCATGCTCGACTCGTGGCTGCACGGCTCGGCCAAGCGGCTGGCCCAGGAGGCGCCGGTGCCCGTGCTGAACCTGGAGGCGGTCGAGAACGCGCCGGGCGGGGCCGCCAACACGGCGGCCAACCTGGTGGCGCTCGGCGCCCGCGTCCGGCTCGTCGGCGTCGTGGGCGACGACCCCTGCGGCGACCAGCTCGTCCAGGCGTTGCGGCTGCTCGGGGTGGAGACGGACCTGCTGCCGGTGCCGGGACGGCGTACCGCGCACAAGCGGCGCCTGGTGGCCGGCGGCCAGCTCGTCGCCCGCTACGACGAGGAGGACCGTGACGTCGTCCCGCCCGAGACCGAACGGGACCTGCTGGCCCGCCTCTCGGACGCCGTGACGGGCGCGGACGTCGTCGTGGCCTGCGACTACGGCGGCGGCGTGTTCACCCCGGCCGTGCGGCGGTCGCTGGCCGGGCTGCCGCTGCTCGTGGTGGACGCGCACGCGATCGCGCCCTGGGGCGAGTGCGGCCCGGCGGCGGTGCTGCCCAACTACGCCGAGGTGGTGCACCTGCTCGGCGAGGCAGCCGACACGACCGTTGCAACCGACGCCGCCGACCGGCCGGCGTACCTGATGGCGCGTTCGGAGCGCATCCTGGCCGCCACCCGGGCCCGGATCGCGGTGACCACCCTGGACGGCGAGGGCACGCTGCTGCACAGGGCCGGCCGCCCGCCGTACCGGACCTACGCCCAGCCCGCGCCGCCGCACATGGCGACCGGCGCGGGCGACACCTACACCGCGGCCTTCTCGCTCTGGCTGGCCGCCGGCGCGACGCCGGAGGAGGCCGCAGAGGCGGGCCAGGCCGCCGCCGGAGTGGTCGTCCGCCGCCCCGGCACGGCCGTCTGCACCCGCTACGAGCTGCTGCGCGCCCTGCGCCGCCAGGAGGGCACCGTGCAGGCCCCCGAGCGCCTGGCCCAGCTCCTGGACGAGCACCGGCGCAGGGGCGAGCGGATCGTGTTCACCAACGGCTGCTTCGACGTGCTGCACCGGGGGCACGTCAGCTACCTGGAACAGGCCGGGCAGCTCGGGGACGTGCTCGTGGTCGCGGTCAACAGCGACCTCAGCGTGACCCGGCTGAAGGGCCCGGGCCGCCCGGTCAACCCCTGCGAGGACCGCATGTCGGTGCTGGCCGCCCTGAACGACGTGGACTACGTGACCGAGTTCGACGAGGACACCCCGGAGCGGCTGATCAGGCTGATCAGGCCGGAGATCTACGTCAAGGGCGGCGACTACACCCCGGAGATGCTGGCCGAGGCGCCGCTGGTGCGCTCGCTCGGCGGCGAGGTGCGGGTGCTCGACTACCTGCCCGACCGCTCGACGACCGCCGTCATCGGCCGCATGCGCTCGGCGCCCGGCGAACCGGACACGGTCAGGCCCTTTCCGCCAGCACGTCCATGACCAGCGAACGCACCATCCGCAGGGCCTCCTCGACCGCCCCGCGCACCGGCTCGCTCAGCTCCACCAGCACGTCGTCGGTGACCAGCCGGGCCGGCTCGCAGCACAGCACGAGCACCCGCTCGGGCACCCGGCCGAGCTCCCGCGCCATGCGCAGCACCTTGACCGGGTCGAGGCCGTGGTTCTCGGCCCCGGCGCCGCCCGGGCAGGGCAGGTCGTGCAGGTCGGGTTCGAGCAGGGTGAGCGTGCCCGGCTGCTCGCCGCGCGGCGCGGCGTCCACGAGGATCGCGGCCTCGTAGTCGCGCTGGAGCGCGTAGGCCAGGTCGAGGCCGCGGCTGCCGAAGTCGATCACGTCGGCGGGCAGGTCGTCGTCGGCCAGGCGGCGCACGACCTCGACGCCGAAGCCGTCGTCGCCGAGGAAGACGTTCCCGATCCCGGCCACCAGGACGCGCGGACGGCAGCCGCCTCCGACGGGTTCGAGCTCCTCCGCCGAGTAGAAGAACCGGTGGCACGGCAGCCTGGACTCGCCCAGGTCGCGCAGCGGGTCGCCGGCGAGGGTGACGCCGACGTGGAAGCCGCCGTCGTCGTCCCGCTCGACGCTCTCGACCACCGCCAGGCGGCCGTTGAGCGCGAGGTCGAGGATGTCGGCGCGGCTCTTGGGGCGCAGGCGCACCCGGCTGCCCGGGGCCAGCCGCACGCCGTCGACGATCGCCTCGGCCGGGCCGAGCCGTTCGGGGTGGGACCGAGTATCCATGTCACGTCTCCCGCATGGTGCCGTGCAGGCGCATGAGCTCTTCCGGGGTGAGCGCGGCGCAGTGGTCGAGGAGCTGGTCGATCTCCGTGGCGTCGAACGTGCCGCCCTCCGGCGCGACCTTGGGATGGTCGTAGAGGATGACCGGCGCGGACAACATCGTGTGCCGGTCGCCCTCCTCGCCCACCAGCACCGGCCAGGTGCCGATGTTGTGGCAGCCCGCGGCGAGCGTCCGCAGCGCGTCGGGCGGCTCCATCAGCGAGACGAACCGGCCGCCCGGCGAGCTCACCACCGTGTGCGCGGAGATCAAGGTGTGCTTCATGGCCTCCGCCCGCGAGTCGCCCTGCCACGGGCTGGTGTTCGCCACCCGGACGGTGATCCGGAACAGGCCCTCGCGCAGCCGTTCGGCGAACACCTCGGCCCGGCCGCTCAGCGCCTCCCAGCCGCGCAGCAGCACGCCCTCGCCGTCGAGCCATTCGGCCCGCTGGCCCGGCGGCACGTGGATCTCCATGCCGGCCGGGCAGCCCAGCAGGTCGGCCAGGCGCAGCCCGGTCTCGGCCACCTCGCGCTCCTTGGCCTCCTCCCTGGGCCGGTGGCGGACGCCGCCGACGGTCAGCTCGGGCACGCGGACCAGCTCGCCCTCGCGCTGCACGGCCACCTCGCAGGTGACCAGGTGCAGGAAGCGCACGTGCACGTCCACGACGTCGTCGCCGCCGGCCTCCAGCAGGCACTGGGTCTGGGTCAGCCACGGGTTGCCCTCGTGCGCCCGGCCGTAGGACTCGGGGTGCACGCCGCCGAACGTCCAGCGCCGCCGGTCGGCGGCGGAGCGGCGGCTGGGCCACAGCAGGTGGCCGCCGTAGAGGACGGCCCTGGCCACGCGCCTCACATGGTCCATCTGCCGGCCCCCACGCCGGGCTCGGACCGGACGATCTCGACCTGCTCGACCTCCGGCGCCGCGTCGCGCACGGCCCGGCGCACCGCGTCCGCCGAGCCGCCCCCGCCCTCGCCGTCGTCGCCGAGGCGCAGGCGTACGAGGTCGCCCTCGACGGCGACCACCTCGGCGCCGGTGCCGCGCAGCGCGTCCTCGACCCGGGTCCGCACGTCGATCGGGTGGAGGTCGTGCAGCAGCAGGAGGTGCGCGACCACGTCGTCGGCGGCCAGCCGGGCGGCCAGTTCGTCGTCGGCCGCGGCCATGATCCGTGTGAGGCCCTCGCCGTAGAGGTCGAGCAGGGCCTGGGCCAGCTCGACGGCGGGCGGTTCGGCCCGTTCGAGCAGGCTCTCGATCCTGCCGATGCGTGCGTTCAGCGACATGAACCCTCCCGGACGGTCATGCCGTCAGGAAACCTGTCGTATTTAGCGGCATTCATCGGCCTTAAGCCCCCCAAGTGGCCATTGCAGAGGTTTAGCGATGGCGTCGTTCGGTATCCGATCAGTACCTCTACGTAGCGGGCATACCGCGTCGACGAAGGCGGCAAACCATGACCCAGACCCTGCCCACGCGCCCCGAGCTGTCCGAAGAGGCTCAGCCGGAGGAGAAGGAGGAGCGCGGCCACCCGATCCTGCGCGCCATGGCCCGCGGCGCCGTCGGCTCGATGGCCATGTCGGGCCTGCGTCAGCTCACCGTCTCGCTCGGGATGGTGGACCGCACGCCGCCGGAGTCGGTCCTGCGGAAGACCGCGCCGCAGCTCTTCCGCGACGTCCCGGCGGAACGCCGCCCGGCCCTGGTGGAGGCGGTCCACTGGCTGTACGGCGCGGCCGGCGGCGCCGGGTTCGGCCTCCTGCCCCGCGCGGTGCGCGAACGGCGCTGGAGCGGCCCGCTCTACGGCGTGCTCGCCTGGGCCGCGTTCGAGGCCGGCATCGCCCCGGCGCTCGGCCTGCCGCGCAGTCGCCACACCGCCTCGGAACGCGTGGCGCTGCTGGCCGACCACCTCCTGTACGGCGCCGTCGTGGGCTCCTCGGCCCGGTCCCGCCCGCGCCGCTAGCTAGACCAGCCGCACCGGCCCGGCGTCGATCGGCACCCGGAACAGCGCGTACGGGTACCGCCGCCGGTCCAGCCCGCCCTGGAACCTGGCCTGGCGGTGCAACTGGTTGGCGGTCACGTACAGGTGGCCGTCGGCCACGGACAACGTGTCGGGCCAGAGCAGGCGGGCGTCGTGGACCAGCGTGTCGATCGTGCCGTCGGGCATCCGGCACAGCACCGCGTTGTGCTCCCAGTCGGTCAGGTAGATGCGTCCGGCGTCGTCGGCCTCCAGGCCGTCGGCCGAGCCGCCCTTGTCGCCCTCGTCCCTGACGGTGGCGGCCACTTCGGCGTCGTCCAGCGTGCGGTCCACCAGGGCGTCCGTGGACACGCTGTACCAGCGGCGGGAGAGCAGGGGGCAGTACCAGAGCCGCTCGCCGCCGGCCGGGAGCGCGATGCCGTCCGAGCCCATCAGGACCGGCGACGGCGGCCCGTCCTGCGGCCGTTCCAGGAACGGCCGGCCCTCCACGACCGGCAGGAAGTCCGGCGGGCGCCCCGCCTTGGTGCTCGGGTCGTCGTGCAGCCGGCGCCACGCCTGCCCGCTGGCCAGGTCCACCACGATGATCCCGTTGGGCCCCCTGTCGGCGGAGTCGGTGAGGTAGGCGACCCCTTTGCGCAGGTCGAACCGCACGTCGTTGAGGTAGGAGGTCTCCAGGGCGACACTGCGGTCGAACAGGATGACCTTGACCACGGTGTCGGTCTCCAGGTCCACGCAGACGAGCTTCGGACCGCCCTTCTTGGTGGGCCGGAACATCGGGCTGCCGGTGTCGAGGATCCACAGCCGGTCCATGGGATCGACGACCACACTCTGCACCGAGACCAGCCACTTCGACGGCTCGTCGGCCTCGGTGTTCCACTCCTGGTCGGGGTACGGGACGGGCTTGCCGTCCCGCAGCTCGACCACGGTCGCCGGAACGTCGTCACCCCATTTGGGGAAGTTCACGAATATCCGGCCGGCCCGCGAGACCGTGACGCCGGTCGGCATCGGCCCCGACTCGAAGGCGTGCACGAGTTCCAGCTTCCCGATGGGCTCATCGACCGGCTGAACGCCGTCGTGGCCGCTCCCCTTCGCCATGTTCCCCCCGTTCCCCCCGTTCGAGGACCCGCCGGGCAACTGCCCAGCTCAGGCGGGGAGAAACAGCACCTTCTCCAGCCAGGGACGCAGGATCGGCAGTACGTTCGCCGCCTGCATGGCCCCGGTGTGGTCGAGGCCGTCGAGCACCTCGACGTCCCAGCCCAGTGCCTCCATGGCGGCCCGGTTCCGCGCCACCGGGCCCCCGATGTTGACGTGGGTGCCGCCCCACCGCTCGTCGTAGACGATCTCGTCGGCCGAGCCGGCGAAGCACAGGCGGGGGCAGGACAGGCGTACTTGGCCGTCGTCGAACCCGCGCAGCGCCCGGTACAGGGTGGCGAACTGGCGGGCCTGCCCCTCGCCGAGGGTCACCTCGGTCGACGACCAGTCCCCCGGCTCGCCCGTCCCGGTGGACGGGGGCGTGGCGGTCTTCGGCGCGACGGCCATGTCGTAGGTGGCCTCGGTGACCCGCAGCATCTCGGCGTACGGGCCGCCGAGCGCCGGATACCCGCCCATGGCCAACGCCGAGAGCCGGTCGGTGCGCAGGGCGAGCTGGAGCCCGCTCAGCGCCAGCCACGAGTAGCCGTAGTAGGCGAACCGGTCGGCCCCCACCGCGTCGGCCACCGACAGGAAGTCGGCCGCCACGTTGTCGGGCGTGAGCGTGTCCGGCTTCGGGTTCGCCAGCACGTGGCCCTCGTAGTCGAAGGCCACGACGCGGAAGCCGTCGGAGAGGCCGTCGATGAGCGAGCGGCCGAGCGCGGGGTCGGCCCCCCACTTCCGCATCTCCTCGGCCTGCGGGCCCTCGATCGGGGTGGGGTTGACGGCCAGGAGCAGGACCGGGCCCGAGCCGTGGACCTCCACCTCGATGGTGCTTCCGTCGTGCAGCGTCGCTGCGGTCATGGGGGCCTCCCGAATTCGATACGCCGTAAACTGTTGTCCTCGGCGAGGATAGCTTATGGCGTAAAGAGTCGCAAAGGGCTGGGCATCGGCACACACCGCATGTCCGCGCCGTCCGCCTCCAGCCAGCGCAGCAGCAGGTTGGCCTTGGCCGGCACGGACGCGCCGGTGAGCAGCTCGCGCAGCTCCTCCGGCCGGCCGTGGTCCTCGGCGCAGCCGTCGAACACCGACCTCGCCTCAGTCCACAACTCGGCCCGCAGCTCCGGGTGCCGATCGGCCACGGCTCCGGCGATCTCGCAGAGGTTGTTGACGACCAGGCAGTACAGCAGCCGTTCCCAGCCGTAGGCGGCGCTCACGACGGGCGTGCGGGCCCCGGGCAGGCTGTGGCGGTCCGCGGTCAGCTTGACCCCCTCATGGTCGCGGAAGATCGCCTGGCCGGGCAGGCCGCGCCCGTCCACGCCGATGACGACGTTCTGCAGGTGGCATTCGAGCACCACGCCGTGGCGGAAGTAGGCGTGCAGGACCGGCGGCACCACGTGGTCGAGGTAACGCCGCCACCACACGAGCGCGTCGCCGGCGTCGAGGCCGTCCAGCGGGTTGCCCGGGAAGCCCTCGCTGACCCCCGCGGTCAGCAGCGCCGTCAGCCCCGGTCGCAGGTGCCCGCCCAGCCCGTCGCGGACGATCACCGCCAGTGCCTCGCCGCCGTCCAGCCCCAGCTCCACGCTGCGGTAACCGCGGTCGCTGAGGACGGCGGGCCGCGGCCGGTGCTCCGGCAGGTCGTCGAACGCCCCGCGCAGCAGGTCGTCGATCAGGCCCAGCCAGCGCAGGTCGTGCAGCCACAGGCGGCGGATGTCGTTGGTGATCCGCACGTCCAGGCTGAACTTGCAGAACAGGTCCGCCTCCGGCAGGTACACCGTGCGGATCGAGGCGGTCGGCACGGCCCGCGCGGGCGTGAGGCCGAGGTGGCGCAGCTCCTTCAGGCCGCCCAGCAGCTCCACCTGCCAGGGATGGGCGGGCAGCAGCGCCAGGCCGTCGGGGGCGGCCGGGCCGAGCCGGTCGAGCGCGCTCGCGTCGCCCTGCTCGACCAGCGCCTCGACGGGCACCCCGAGCAGCGGCAGCGCGAAGCTCGCGTGCACCTCGGGCGAGTAGGCCAGCCACGAGTCCGGCCCCGATCCGCCGCGCGCCTTGGGCGCCGGGTGGTAGCGGTGACCGGCGACCAGCGCCTGCTCCGAGCGCAGATACGGGTCGGCGGGTGGGGTGGCGGTGCGCCGGGCCGACAGCAGCGTGGCCATGACGTCCCTGCTGTCCATGATCTCTCCGGCCAGGGTCGGGTTGGCGTGGCCGGTGCCCGTCCGCAGCTCGTCCTCGGTCAGGGCGACCAGGCCGGCCAGCGACAGCGGGCGCGGGCCGTCCGGGGTGCCCAGGGCGGGGGCGGCGGGGTAGCGTCCGGGGCGGACGTGCAGCACGTGCCCGGTCGCGGGCAGCACCCACGAACCGCCGGTCGTGGGCTCGGCCACCTCGCGGAGCAGGCAGTTGAGGAGGGCCGTCACCGCGAGGGTCTCGGCTTCGTCCGCCGCCTGGCGGTCATGCGCCTCGGGTGCCGGCCCGGCCGGTGGGAGGAGGCCGTCGATATATGCCATGGCGACCTGTCCTACCCTTTTGTACCGATCAGTGTCCACAGGGTTGTCACCTGGGCATGTTCCTGGATACGGGGGGGTTCATGCGGCATTCGACGGGGCGGTTCGCGACGGAGCTGGCCGCCGTGCGCCCGGAGCTCTCGCCCGGCTACGCCGCCGCCCTGCCCGGCGCGCGGGCCGCCGTCATGGGCCGGCTGTGGCGGGGCCTGCTCTGCGAGCCGCTGCCCGGCCTCGCCGAGCCGGTCGCCGCGGGGGGCGGCCTGCGCGTACGGCTCTCCGACGGGCGCGACCTGACCGGGCCGGCCCGGCTGCCGTACGACCTGGCCGACGTGCCGGTGCTGCTGCTGGACGGCGTCCCGTACACGGATCCGGCCGAGCTGCTGGCCGCCCTCGGCCTGCCGGGCGCGGACGGGCTGGTCGGCGACCTGGACAACAGCGTCGCCTCCCTGGCGCTGTCCCGCGCGGGTGCGGCCTTCCCCGTCCGCGGGCCGGGTCCCGAACGGTACGAGCAGAGCGTCGTCGACGGCCATCCGTACCATCCGGGCTGCCGCAACCGGCCGGGGGTGTCGGTGGCCGAGCAACTGGCGTACATGCCGGAGCACCGGCCCGTCGTCGCGCTCGACCTGGTGGCGGTGCCCGCCGCCGAATGCCTGGTCACCGGGCCGTGGCCGGGCTCGCTCGTGGACGGCGACCGGCTGCTGCTGCCCGTCCACCCCTGGCAGACCCGGCACGTGCTGGCCGGGCTGGGGGTGCGCCCGTACGCGACGGGGGCGCTGCCGTGCCATCCGCTGATGTCCGTACGGACCCTGGCCCCCCTCGACGGCGGCCCGCACCTGAAGACGGCGTTCACCACCCGCATGACCTCCGGCGTCAGGGACATCTCGCCCGCCTCGGTACGCGACTGCGTCCTCCTGTCGGACCTGCTCACCGCCCTGTCGGCACGGCTCGGCGGACGCCCGCGCATCGCCCGCTACCTGTCCGGGGCCGCGGGGACGGTGAACGGCGAGCACACCGCCGACCTGTCCGTCATGCTGCGCGATCCGACGCCCCGCGTGCCCGGCCACACCGTGCTGCCCGTCGCCGCCCTCACCTCCGGCGCCCGCTGGGACGCGCCACGCGGCGAGGAGGCCGGCGAGTGGCTGGCCGCCTTCGCCGGCGTGGCGACGGCGGCGGCGCTCGGCCTGCTGGCACTCGGGGTCGCGCTGGAGGCCCACGGCCAGAACCTGCTGGTCGTGCTCGACCGGCGGGGATTCCCGGTCGAGCTGGTCTACCGCGACCTGGCCGACGTCAGGATCAGCCCGGCCCGGCTGGCCCGCAACGGGTTCGGGACGCCGCCGGTCGCCGCCCGGCTGCTCAGCGACGACCCCGGCGTCCTGCACGCCAAGCTTTTCGGCTCGCTCGTAGGCACCACGTTCGGCAGCCTCGTCGCCTCACTGGGAGAGGGTGACCGTGGCGCCGAGTCACGTCTGTGGGCCGTCGTGGCGGGGGCCGCGCGGCGGGCCTTCGACGCGCTCCCCGACACCGCCGACGTGCGCGCCGACCGCCGGGCCCTGTTCGGCGAGCGGATCCCGGTGAAGGCCCACCTGCTCGCCCAGCTCGCGGGCTCCCCGCCCGGCGACAGCTGGACGTCGCTGCCCAACCCCCTCACCCAAGGAGCCTCCTGGATCCCCGCTCACGCACGGTGAGCGCCTGGCTCTTTTCCCGCAGGAGGAGGAATATGGGGCATGCAGCCGGACCCTGCGGCGCGTCGATCTCCCATCACGCAGAGTTCAGGGAAGGAGCGAATCCGATGATGCAGCTCTCAGTACGGCTCGTGCCCGTGGGCGACACCACCCTGGTGGTCGCCCTGGCGGGCGAGCTCGACTCGACGACCAGCCCCATCCTGGCCGCCTTCCTCGACCCGCTGCCGCGCTCGCGGGTGAAACACGTGATCGTGGCGGCGGGAGACCTCTGGTTCTGCGACCTCAACGGCCTCGAACAACTCGCGATCACCCACCGGGCCATGCAGGAGAAGGGCGGCCACCTGGCCGTGGCCGAGGCCCAGCCCGCGTTGTGCCGCCTCGTCGCGCTCATGACCGAGCACGGCGGCACCGCGATCCCCCTGTTCAGCACGATGCCCGACGCCCTGGCCGGGACCGGCGTCGAGATCTACGAGCAGACCGGGCCGCCCCGGCCGGTCAGCCGGCACCTGGCGTGCTTCCGCCGGGCCCGCGACCCCCGCGCCGAGCAGCACCACGGCAGCCGCCGGCTCCGCCCGCAGCGGGACGCGACGCCCATCACGCCCGACCGCCAGGAGAACCTGCCGCCGCCCGGCCGCTGGTCCACGACCGTCCAGCGGCTCCGGTCGGCCAACGCGGAGCTGGAGAGCGCGAACGAGGAGCTGAGGTCGGCCAACGCCGACCTGCGCCACGCCAACGACGCGCTCATCGCCCGCGCCGCCGAGCTGCGCCGCGCCAACGACGCGCTGGTCGCCCGCACGGCCGAGCTGGAGGAGGTCGGCCGGTTCACCGCCTCGCTGGTCCACGGGCTGGGCGACGCCGTGATGGTGCTCGACGCCGACATGCGGGTGCTCATCTGGGGGGCGGGGGCCGAGGAACTGTGGGGGGTGCGGGCCAGGGAGGCGGTGGGCCGTCCGCTGGCCTCGCTGGGCACGGGGCTGCCGGTGGAGATGATCGTCCCGCTCGTACGCGACACGCTGGCCGGGGCCAGGAGGGTCGCGTTCGACGCGGTCAACGACCATGGGCGGCCGACACCGCTCACCGTCGAACTGTCCCATCTGCGCACCGACGACTCCGGGCACGGCCTGATCATCGCCATGAAGGTGCCGCGTCCCGGTGACTCACATGATCGCTAGCTGTCCGCCGTCGATCACCAGCTCGGTTCCGTGGATGAAGGTGGCGTCGTCGGAGGCGAGGAAGGCGTACGCGGCGGCGACCTCCTCGGCGAGCCCGGCGCGCCCCAGCGGGATGTGCTCACGCTCGTAGGAGGAGACGAAGTCGTCGGCGAGCGCCGACGAGATCGAGGCGTTCAGCGGGGTCCGAATGTAGCCGGGGCACAGGGCGTTGACCCGGATGCCGTGGCCGCCGAGCTCGACGGCCATGGTCTTGGTCAGCAGCAGCACGCCGCCCTTGGAGGCGTTGTAGTGGGCGTAGTCGGCCTCGCCGCCGAGGCCGTTGGTCGAGGACATGTTGAGTATCACGCCGCCCGTCCCCCGTTCCACCAGGTGGCGGGCCACGGCCTGGGCCATCAGGAACATGCCGCGCAGGTTCACCGAGATGATCCGGTCCCAATGATCGGGGGTGATCTCCAGGAACGGCTCGCGCCAGGCGGTGCCGGCGTTGTTGACGAGCACGTCCACGCCGCCCAGCGTCTCGATCGCGCCGGTCACCAGCCGTGCGACGTCGTCCTCCGAGCTGACGTCGCCGGTCAGTCCGCTCACCTCGCCGAGCGGCGCGAGCTCGGCGACGGTGCGCCCGACCTCGTCGCCGTCGAGCCCGGTGAGCACCACCCGCGAGCCCTCCTCCAGGAACCTGCGGGCGGCGGCGGCACCGATGCCGCTGCTGCCCCCGCTGATCAGCACCCGTTTGCCGGCCAGTCCCCGCATGACCTCGTCCTTCCTCAACGCACCGCGCCGCGTGCCGCGCAGACCTGTGGTGACCTGCGCAGGATGTCGTCGATCTCGGGGTACATGCGTGGTTCGCCCCTCTCGCAGCTCATCAGAAAATAGCACTCGTTCCGTTATCCGCACTAGCATTCCGCTACACGGAACTGATTGACTGAGTGGCGATGACAGCGCCTACCGGCGTGCCGTCATGGATCGGAACAGTATTCCGTATCAAGGAAAGTGGGGAGCGTCCATGAGGCTCGGCACCTTACGAGTCGGAGAAGGCGTCGGGCCGGCTTCGACGCGGCCGCCCTGGTACGCGGCGAGCAGCGGGTGCTCGGCTCGTTCGCCTACACGGACGAGGACTTCGCCACGGCCGTGCGGACCGTCGGCGAGTGGGACGTGAGCTGGGTGCGCACGTGCCCGCTCGCCGACGGCGCGGAGCTGTTCACGGCCCTGATGATACGGCCGCGACACCCCCGTCAAGGCCCTCCTCAGCCCGTGACGGGCAGGGGGCGGCCCCGCCGCCCCCTTACTTGCACGGCTTGTA
Source organism: Nonomuraea sp. NPDC047529 (assembly GCF_040642995.1). Lineage (NCBI taxonomy): Bacteria > Bacillati > Actinomycetota > Actinomycetes > Streptosporangiales > Streptosporangiaceae > Nonomuraea > Nonomuraea sp. NPDC047529. Next base: position 68,680 of record NZ_JBEYTJ010000040.1, read on the forward strand.
CGGCGTGTCCTTCAGCGAGTAGTCCACGGCCTTCTTGATCGCGTTGATGCCGAGCTTGGCCGCCTTGGGACAGAAGGACGCCGGCGCCGTCTCGTACTCGACCTGGAACACCGGCTTGCCCGCCTTGACGAAGACGCTCAGGTCGCCGCACTCGTCGTACTGGAAGCACTCCTCGTTGACGGCGTAGTCGAAGCTGGTCACCAGCTCGGCCGCCTGGCTGAGGTCGTTCTTGAGCGCCGCGGACAGGCCCTTGCGGTGGGCCATGTCGGCCAGCGCCCGGTTGTAGAGGAGCTGGGTGGCGGGGCTGACGGTCCAGCCGGTGACCGACTTGCCCTCCTCGTGGGCGTTGACGACGTCGAACTCGACCCCGTCGAAGCCGGCCTGGGCGCACTTGTCGACCCGGGCCTCCATCATCTTCAGCAGGAAGTCCCGCTGGCCCTGGTCGTTGTTGATGTTGGCCCAGCGCTCGTTGGGGAACTCCGCGCTGAACGGCTTGCCGAGCAGGGAGTTGCCGTGGCTCTTGTGCCAGGCGACGAACTGCTGGTAGTCGGGCCGGTACTCCTCGATCGAGCCGGCGTCGACGTAGCAGACGGCCTTCGCGCCGCGGGCGTGGACGGCCTTGACCGCCGCCGTGTTGAGCGTGGTGTTGTTCCCCACCACATCGCCGTCGGCGTAGAGGTCGATGTCGAACACCGCCGGCTTCACGCAGGCGCCGCCCGACTGGGGGACCACGCAGATGTCGACGTTGACGCCGCCGGTGGCGGCGTACTTGGCGTTGCCCTGGAGCTGGTACTGCCAGCGGCTCTGCAGCGGCGGCTTCCACGGCCCCGCCTCCGCCGTGGCCGGCGCGGCGAGCGCCGACAGCGGCGCGCAGCTCAGCGCCGCGACCGCGACCAGCCGAGCTAAGAGAGTCATGGTTCGCACGTTCGCCCTCATTCCGTCTAGTGGAACTCTAGTCTGCATCGTGGATGCGTGACTATACTCGCCGCACGCAGCGGGCCGCCACGCCCGCCGTGCTCTGTGGAGGGAACCCCATGGCACGACTCATTCACCACATCCGCGAGACCGCCCGATGAGGCCCCGTACGACGACGGTCGTCGTCGCCCTGGCCCTGGCCGCGGTGAGCTGCGGCGGCGGAGGACAGGAACGGGCGAGCGGCCCGGTCGAGATCACCATCTGGCACGGCCAGGAGGACACCTCGGCGAAGTCGATCGAAAAGCTGGTCGCCCGGTTCAACCAGAGTCACCCCGACATCAAGGTCAGCACCGAGTCCGGCGGCGCGACCGCAGACGGCATGCTACCCAAGATCACCGCCGCGCTCGCCTCGGACGCCTACCCCGACATCGCCTACCTGTACGGCTCCTGGGCCCCCAACGTGGCCAGGAACCCCAAGACCGCCGACCTCACCTCCTACGTCAAGGACCCGGCCGTCGGCTGGGCCGACTTCTGGGCCAACGAGCGCGAGGCGGTCACCGTCCAGGGCAAGGTCATCGGCTTCCCCGCCGTCGTGGACAACATGGTGGTCCTCTACAACAAGAAGCTGCTGGCCAAGGCGGGCGTCAAGGCCCCCGGCCCCGACTGGAACTGGGACGAGTTCCGCGACATCGCCAGGAAGACCACCGACGCGCAGAAGGGCGTCTTCGGCACCACCTGGGCGATCAGCGGCGGCGAGGAGGCCGTCTGGGGGCTCTGGCCGCTCCTGTGGCAGGCGGGCGGCGACATCCTCACCCCCGACCACAAGAAGTCCGCGTTCGACTCGGCGGCCGGGCAGCAGGCGCTCGGGCTGGTCCGAAGCATGGCAGTGGACGACAAGTCGGTCTACCTCGACTCCAGCCCGGCCGAGAAGGGCCAGAAGCTGTTCGAGTCGGGACGGCTCGCCATGTTCCTCTCCGGCCCCTGGGTGCTGCCCGACCTCCAGGCCGCGAAGGTGGACTACGGCGTCGCGCGGCTGCCCGGCACCAACGGCAACCACGAGACCGTCTCCGGCCCGGACAACTGGGTGGTGTTCGAGCACGACGAACGCCGCGTCAAGGCGGCGACCACGTTCCTGAGCTGGCTGACGGCCGCCGAGCAGGAACTCGTGTGGATGAGCGACACGGGCTCGCTGCCCATCAGGGAGTCGATCACCAAGCTGCCCGGCTACCAGGACTATCTGACGAAATATCCGGGCATCGAGGTGGTCTCCGAGAACCTGGCCAACGCCAAGCGGGTCAGGCCGCCCACCACCAAGTACCCCCGCGTGTCGTCCTTCGTGGCCGAGGCCATCGCGCAGGCGCTGCTGGGCCGGACCGACGCCAAGACCGCCCTGGACGAGGCCGCGGCCAAGTCCGACGCGGTGCTGGCGGTGCCGGGCTCATGAGCAGCGCCGCCGTCAGCGCGCCCGCCGCCCGGCACGCCAAGCGTCCGCGCAGGCTCGGCGACCACGTCGCGGGCTGGTCGTTCGCGGGCCCGGCGACGCTGATCATCCTCGGGTTCGCGCTGGTGCCGATGGCGTGGGCGCTGGCGCTGTCGTTCACCGACTCCGACCTGATGAAGACGCCCGAGAACGTCGGCCTGGACAACTACCGGGCGCTGTTCCAGGACCCGGTCTTCTTCCAGGCCGTGCGCAACACCGGGCTGCTGCTGGTGCTCTACATCCCGGCCTCGCTGGTCTTCGGCCTGGTGGTGGCGGTGCTGCTGAACAGGAAGGTGCGCGGGATCGGGTTCTACCGGACCGCCTTCCTCGTCCCGTACGTGGCCTCGGCCACGTCGGCCGGCCTGTTGATGGGCTACATCTTCGACCGCGACTTCGGCCTGATGAACGGCGTGCTCGTGCAGCTCGGCCTGCCGATGCAGGGCTTCCTGAGCAGCCCGTCCCAGGCCATGTACGTGCTCACGCTGATCTTCTTCTGGACCAGGTTCGGCTTCGCCGTGGTCATCTACCTGGCGGCCATCCAGGAGATCGACAAGGCGGTGCTGGAGGCGGCCTCCATCGACGGCGCGGGGCGGTGGGCCACGTTCCGGCACATCATCGTCCCGTCCGTACGGCCGATCACGCTCTTCCTCGCGGTGTGGGGCGTGATCGATGCCCTGCAGTTCTTCGACCTGGTCATGACCACGACCCAGGGCGGCCCGGCCAGCGCCACCGTGACCATCGTCTACTACGTCTGGCAGCTCGCCTTCCGCTACTCGGCCGCCGGGTACGGCGCGGCCGTGGCCTACACCTTGTTCGCCGGGACGCTGCTGCTGATCGTCGTGGGCCTGGTGGTCGCGCGTCGGAGAGGAGCCGTGCGATGAGGCGACGCCTGCCGAGCAGGTGGCACCTGGTGCTCGCGCCGATGTCGGTGGTGACGCTGCTGCCGTTCGTGTGGCTGGTGCTCAGCTCAGTCATGACGCAGGCCGAGCTGAACAGGTTCCCGTCGCCGATCCTGCCGGAGGGCATCGACCTCGGCGGCTACCGCACGGTCATGGAGCGCTCCGACTTCCCCCGCTGGTTCCTCAACAGCGTGCTGGTGTCGGGCGTGATCGTGGTCGCCCAGGTCGTGCTCTGCAGCATGGCCGGGTACGCCTTCGCACGGATCCGGTTCATCGGCTCCCGGCTGACGCTGGTCCTGATCATCGCGACCGCGCTGATCCCGTTCCAGCTCACCGTGATCCCGACGTTCCTGATGTTCAGCCAGGCCGGGCTGGTGGACACGCTGGGCGCGCTGATCATCCCGCAGCTCAGCTCGTCGGTCGGGATCTACCTGATGACCTCGTTCTTCCAGTCCTTCCCGAAGGAGCTGGAGGAGGCGGCGCGGATCGACGGGTGCTCGCGGGTCGCACTGTTCTTCCGGGTGGTGCTGCCGGTCGCCAAACCGGCGCTGGCGGCGCTCGCCGTGATCACGTTCATCACGGCCTGGAACGATCTCTTCTGGCCGCTGGTGGTGATCAACTCCGAGGCGAACTACACCGTGCAGGCGGGGCTGACCACGTTCCAGGGCCAGCACCGGGCCGACTGGCCCGCGATCATGGCGGGCACGGTGCTGACCACGCTGCCGGTGCTGGCGGTGTTCCTGTTCGGCCAGCGCCGCTTCGTGCAGGCGCTGACCGGCGCGGTCAAGGGGTGAGGCCCCGGTAGGGGTTCGCGGGCAGGCCGGCGTGGGAGGTGCGGCAGCGCCACAGCTCCCCGCCGGCGCTGCCGTCCCAGGCGGTGGTCACGTAGAGCACGTCGAGGTCGGGGCCGCCGAAGGCGCAGCTCGTGACGTTCGCCGCGGGGACCTCCAGGGTCAGGTCGGCCCGCCCGTCCGGCCGCAGCCGCACGACCGCGCCGCCGCCCCACAGCGCGACCCACACGTGGCCGGCGGCGTCGACCGTCAGGCCGTCGGGGCCGGGGAGGGCGGCGAACTTCCGGCGGCCGTCGAGCCGGCCGGTCGCCGGGTCGTAGTCGAAGACGTCGATCCGGTCGGTCGCGGTGTCCACGTAGTACATCAGGCGCTCGTCGGGGCTCCAGCCGAGGCCGTTCGAGATCGTGACCCCGTCCAGGACCTTGTCGCACGTACGGTCCGCGCCCAGGCGGTAGAGGGAGCCCGCGCCGGGGGTGTCGTCCTCGGCCTTGGTGCCGGCGAAGAAGCGGCCCGCGCGGTCGCAGGCGCCGTCGTTCATCCGGTTGCCCTCGGGCTCGGGCGGCCGGGCGACCAGCTCGGTGCGGCCGTCCGCGTGCCGGGCGAAGCCGTCCCTGAGGGCGAGCATGAGGCCGCCGGCCGCGTCGGGCACGGCGACGCCGACCGGCTGCCCCAGCTCGATCGTCTCCCGCTCGTCGCCGGACGGGTCCAGCCTGTGCACATGACCCGCGGGGATGTCGACCCACAGCAGCGTGCCGGTGGCGGCGTCCCATCGGGGGCCCTCGCCGAGGGTGGCGGCGGGCACGGGGACCTTCTCCAGCTTCATGCTCTCTGCTCTCCTGATCCGTGATACGGAACGCAGTTCCGCTACCCATCCGACCGTAGTCGGCCGAGGTCCCTTTAGGGAGGGGATGAGGAGGGCGTCGCGCCGAACGCGCCGCGGCCCCGGCGTTCGGAGGGGCGGGCCTTCGATGCCCGGCTTTCGAGGGCCGACGGCTTCTGCAAAGGGTGGGTCAGGCCTCGGCGGAGATGGCGCGGCGGAGGCCGTGGCCGACCTCTTCGAGACGGGCGACCGACATGCGGTCCTTGATCGCGGTCACGCTCACCGCCGCCACCGGCGCCGTCTTGCCCATGAAGACCGGCGCCGCCACGCACCGCACCCCCGGCTCGTTCTCCTCCAGGTCGAGCGCGTACCCGCGCTGCCTGACCTGGTCGAGGTGGGTGGCCAGCTTGGCGGGGTTCGTGATCGTGTTCCTGGTCCTGGTGGACAGCGGCCCGTAACGCTCGGCCCACGCCTTGACCGCCTCGTCCGTCGGGTACGTCCAGGCCAGCAGCGCCTTGCCCACCCCGGTGCAGTGGGCCGCGTTGCGCCCGCCGACCACCGAGGTCATGGTGATCGACCGCACCGCCTCGACCTTGTCCAGGTAGACGACCTCGCCGCCGTCGAGCATCGCCATGTGCACGGTCTCGGAGAACTCCTCGCTCAGCCGCAGCAGCAGCGGCCGTACGAGCGTGCGCAGATCCATGCTCTCGTAGAACCGGAAGGCCGTGGCCAGCAGCTCGGTGCCGAGGAAGTACGGCCCGCTCGGCTCCGGCTGGGCCGCGAAGCCCCGGTGCTTCAGCGCCCCGAGCAGGCGGTGGAGCGAGCTCTTCGGCAACCCCAGCCTGGTGGCCAGCTCGTCGAGCGTCACCCCCCTGCTGTGCTTCCCGATCTCCTGCAGGATCAGCAGGGCACGATCGACGCTCCCCACAGGGGACTGGGTCTCAGCCACTGAAACTCTCCCTCGCCTATTCCGCTGATCGGAATGCTAGCGCGTATTACGGAACCTCGCCGCACACGCGGTCAACACAGTGGGTCTCTCAGCGTAGTCAGCACAACCCTGTCCAGCACTTCCGTGAACAGGGAAACGTACGCGGCGCAGGGGCGCAACACGTACCAGGCGGCGAGGGACCGGCGGCTAGGCCCGGCGGGGGACGAGCTCGGCGACCGGGACACGCCGGAAGGCGATGCTCTCGTACGGCCCGAAGTCGCCGGTCTCGAACAGCAGCCCCACCGTGTCGTCGTCCACCCTGACCAGGTCGGAGTAGGCGGCGGGCAGGCCGGAGACGGTGTGCACCGGATGCCAGGTGAGCCCGGCGTCGTCGCTCGCCCGTACCGTCATCAGGGCCCGCGCGTCGGGCGCGGCCGGGCCGGAGAACAGCAGCACGCCGGGCGGCTCGCACCACAGCAGGCTGCCCTCGACCACCGGCCCCGCCAGCCCGGCCTGCGGGCGGAAGGGCAGGTCGAGCCGCTGCCCGCCGTCGGAGGAGTAGGCGTCGGCCCGGGTGCCGGGCGCGGCGGAGTCCGTCCTGGTGTTGAGGTAGAGGCGGCCGTCGGGCAGCTCGGCCGCGGTGGTCTCGTTGACGTTGACGTAGCCGTCGGGGTTGTCGTCCACGTACCCGATCCGCCAGGTAAGGCCGCCATCGTCGCTGAGCAGCGCGTGGCCGCCGTTGTACTTGCCCTCGGTGCCGACGTCCGAGCCGGACGGGGGCAGGGAGTGGTTGCCCGGCACCACGACGCGCCCGCTCCTGAGCCGGACGGCGTGCCCTGGGCCGGTGGCGTACCAGCGCCACTCCGGCCGCCTGACCTGGGCGGTGATCTCGCGCGGCGCCGGCCAGGTGACGCCGTCGTCCGCGCTGATCTGGACGAACACCCGCCGCCCCGCGGCCGCCGGCACCTGGCCGCGCCTGATCTTCTCCTCCGTCGCCGACGGCCCCTGCCGGACCGTGACGAGGAGGATCCGGCCGTCGTCCAGCACCACGGGCGCGGGGTTGCCGACCGTGCCGCGGTTCGGTTCCGTGGCGACCACCTGGAGCGGCCCCCACGTCAGGCCGCCGTCGGAGGACCGCCTGAGCACCAGGTCGATGTGGCCAGAGTCGCCGGCCGACCCCCGCCGGCCCTCGGCGAAGGCCAGGACCGTCCCCTCCCCCGTCACCACGGCGGCCGGGATGCGGAAGGTGTGGTAACCCTCGGACGCCGCCCGGTACACCACGGACGTGGGGTATGCAGTCATGCGGGCACGCTAGGCCCCGCAGGTGAACGTCTCCCGACCTCCGGCGGACGTCCCGATGCCAGCCCGGCGGCCAGGCAGGCCGCCGGGAGAGCGGGTACGACGTACCGCACGTCGTACCCGTTCAGGAAGGAAGGCGCCACGACCAGCACGGCGGCGGCCATGCCGGGCAGCAGCGCGTCCGGCCGCCGCCGTACGGCCGCCACCGCGAGCGCGCCCCCGAGCAGCGCCAGGAGCACCGGGTACGGCAGGTAGCCGAAGCGCTGGTAGGCCCGCAGCCAGCCCGCGTAGGGCTCGACGATCCGGGTGTCCGCCGGCCCGCCCTCGTACGCCTCGGCGATCGGCCGTACGGACGCGCGCAGCGGGCGCTCCTCGTAGGGGAACCAGTACGGATTGGTCTTCCTGTCCGACACCTTCCTGGCCGTGGTGCGCTCCCAGCGCAGCAGCCACCGCAGGTCGCGCCCGACGGCGGCCAGGTAGCCGCCGGGCTGGGCGAGGACGGCCTCGCGGGCGAAGCGGGCGGCCAGCGCGTTCCGGTCGCCGGGGACGGCGGCCAGGGTGGACCCCCACATCCAGTGCGCGGGAGAGGGCCGCCCGGCCACCGGCGTCCTCGGGCAGAGGGGGGCCAGCTCGGGCTCCGGCCTGATGACCGAGCAGTCGGCGAAGGTCGTCGTGCGGGCCCACAGGAACAGGCCGTCGGCCTTGGTCAGGCCGAAGGTGCCGCTGGTGGCCCGCATCCAGGAGGCGTACCCGAGCAGCGGCGCCGCGCCCGCCAGGATCAGACAGAGCAGCGCGCGCGGCCCGGGACGGCGCAGCAGCAGGCAGGCGGCGGCCACCACGAGGACGGCCACCCCGATCGTGCGGGTGACGGCGGCCAGGCCGAGCAGCACGCCGCCGGCGGCCGCCGTGACCGGGGTGAGCCGATACGACAGCGCCAGGATCCCGGCCGTGGCCAGCACGGTGAACAGCGCGTCCGCCATGATCATGTGTTCCAGCAGGATCAGGAACTCGTCGTACAGCAGCGGCGCGACGGCGGCCGTCGCGCCCCAGCCGGGCAGGCCGCGCCGCCGCAGCAGGGCGTAGACGGCCACGGCGAGCGCCGGCCCGAGCGCGTGCTGCACGGCGGCCACCAGCGCCAGGCTCTTCGCGGGCCCGAGCGCGGCCAGGAAGAGCGAGTACCCGAGCGGCCGGAACGTCCCGGGCACGGGGTCGCCCGCGGCCTCCAGATAGGAGAACGAGTCCGCCCAGAACCACAGCGCGGGCCAATACCCCGCCATCGCGAGCAGCCGCAGCGCGACGGCGGGCACCAGCGCGACCAGCAGCGCCCGATGCCGCCTCCAGACGTTTCCGGGCAGCACGAACACAGGAGACGGCACCGGCACAGGGAGGCTCCTTCGCGAGAGTGCCGAACGGGCTCCCCGGACGGCGCGGGCATCTACCCGGTCTTGCCGTTGCGCCGCGAAAAGGTTCACGCCCATGGCCGTCGCGGGCATCACGGGCAGGGCATGAAAGAGTGCGAATCGAGGACGAGCATGGGGAGGCAGCGTGGCTGAGGAGTTCGACGTCATTGTGATCGGGGCCGGTCCGGCGGGCGAGAACGTCGCCGCGCGGGCGGTGCGCGGCGGGCTGAGCGCCGCGATCGTCGAGGAGCGGCTGGCCGGCGGCGAGTGCTCCTACTGGGCGTGCATCCCCAGCAAGGCGCTGCTGCGCCCGGTCGACCTGGCCGGCGAGGTGTCACGGGTGCCCGGCCTCTCGCTCGGGCCGATCGACGTGGACGCGGTGCTCGCCCGGCGCGACGAGGCGGTCTCGCGCTACGACGACTCCGGGCAGGTGAGCTGGATCGAGGGCGTGCCCGCGGAGTTCGTCCGCGGCAGGGGGCGGCTCGACGGCGAGCGGCGGGTGGTCGTCACGACCCCTGACGGCGCCGAGCGGGTGCTCACGGCCAGGCAGGCCGTCGTGCTCGCCACCGGCAGCACGGCCGCGGTCCCGCCGGTGCCGGGCCTGGCCGAGGCGAAGCCGTGGACCAGCCACGAGGTCACCGCCGCGACGAAGGTGCCCGAACGCCTGGTGGTGATCGGCGGCGGCGTGGTCGCCTGCGAGATGGCGCAGGCCATGCACGGGCTCGGCGCGCGGCAGACGACCGTGCTGGTACGCGGCGGCAAGCTGCTCGGCAGGATCGAGCCGTTCGCGGGCGAGCTGGTCGCGCGGTCGTTCACCGAGGCGGGCATCGACGTGCGCATGCACACCGACGTGGTCAGGGTCGAGCGGCCCGAACCGGGCGGCAAGGTGACCGTGCACCTGTCGGAGGGCCCGCCGCTGGAGGCCGACGAACTGCTGGTGGCCACCGGCCGCGATGTCGCCACACGCGGGATCGGGCTGGACACGGTCGGCCTGCCCGACGACGCGCCCGTCGAGGTCGACGACAGCATGCGGGCCACCGGCGTCCCGGGCGGCTGGCTCTACGCCGTCGGCGACGTCAACGGCCGCGCGCTCCTCACCCACATCGGCAAGTACCAGGCCAGGATCTGCGGTGACGTGATCGCGGCGCGGGCGCACGGCGACGACCTGCCCGCCATGCGCGACCTGGCCGGCGGCTTCGGCGTGCCGCAGGTCGTCTTCACCGATCCGCAGGTCTGCGCGGTCGGCCGTACGGAGGCCGATGCCAGGAAGGCCGGTTTCCGGGTACGCGCGGTCGAGTACGACCTCGGCTCGGTGTCGGGCGCGTACCTGCTGGGCGACGGCTACCGGGGCCGTGCCAAGGCCGTCGTGGACGAGGACAGGAAGGTGCTGCTCGGCGTCACCTTCGCCGGTCCCGGCGTCGGCGAGCTGCTGCACGCCGCCACGATCGCGGTCACCGGCGAGGTGCCGCTCGACCGGCTCTGGCACGCCGTGCCGTCGTTCCCGACCGTGAGCGAGATCTGGCTGCGCCTGCTGGAGACCTACGGGTTGTAGGCGACGCCCGGCGTCCCCCCGGGCCACGACCGGGGGGCGGGCGGCGTGGCGTCCACCATCAGCTCCGCCACGGTCTCATCGACGCTGCCGCTCAGCTCGACGTGGGAGAGCAGGTCCGTCAGCCGCAGCACCGACAGCAGGTGCTCCGACGGCCGGACCACGACGATCCGGCCGCCCGGCTCCGCCTCCATCCGCTGCATCGCCGTCGCCAGCACGCCGATGACGGAGGAGTCGTAGAAGACGAGCTCGGCCAGGTCGAAGACGAGGACGGGACCGGCCGACCAGTCCCACACCGTGTGGATGTGGGCGCTGAACCGGGCCCGTCCCGCATGGTCGAGCTCGCCTGTCGCGCGCATGACCGTGCAGTGGAGATGCCGGATCGTCTCGATGCTCAAACCGTTCGCGCCCACCTTCGACAACTGCCCGCAGAGCGGCGTTATCACCGGTGATCACCATTTTCCGGAAATATCAGGTGCTCACCGGCGGTCGCGGTACGGTCGCCGGCTCTAGTCCGAGGTGCACGACTCCAGCGTCGGCAGGACGCCCGGCAGCCGCTCGATCACCACGAGGAACGGCGAGACCGTGGGGCTCGGCAGGACGAGCTCGGTGACGTTCCCGTGGATGGTCTGCCCGAAGGGGCCCGCCACGCCGTCCCTGAGGCTGTAGACCCGCTCCACCGTGGGGGACGCCGTGCCGAGGAGCTTCCTGGTGGCGTGCCGCAGCCAGCGCAGCTCGCTGTTGACCCGCCGCCAGGTCGCCGGGATCATGCTGGCCGGCTCCGCCTTCGTGCCCAGCCGCAACGTGATCCGGCCGCTGGCCCCGAACGTGTCGCGCAGCACCGGGTTGACCATGAACATGCCCGACCGCAGCACGCGGACCCCCTGCCGGTTGAGGTTGGCCAGGCCGCCGCCGCTGATCAGCGAGGACAGCTCGCAGCGGGAGCCGTCCAGGGTGTCGGGGTCGTAGTCGACGGCGGGCGGCTCCTCGAACACGATCTTGTTCAGCCGCAGCCCGGCCACCCCGTCGGCCTGGACCCGGCCGGTCAGGAACGTGCGCACCTCGTCGCAGACGCCGTCGCCCTCCATGACGTCCAGGGCCTCGACGCAGATCAGCCCGTCGTCGGGGATCTCCTCAGGGGTCAGGTCGAAGGCCACGCGGGCGTGCGGGTTCCGGCCGCGCAGCAGCACGCACTGCCGCAGGCGTCCCTGGGAACGGATCTGGACGCACCGGGGCAGCGTGAGGTCGGCGCCCGTCTTGCCGGTGTGCCAGCCGCTGACCGACCGCTCGTCCATGGACAGCGACATCTGCACCCGCAGCGGCCGTCCCTGCGCGGACACCTTGAAGCCGACCAGCCCGGAGGTCTCGAACCTGCCCACGATCTGGCTGCCCCGTTGCAGCCGGTCGACGACCTGGAGGGCGGCGAACCGCCCGCTGGTCACGTGGACGGGCGGGATCGCGGGCAGGATCACCGGGTCGAGCTCTGTGCTGGGTCCTGTTCCGGTCATCGGGCGCTCCTCGCGGGGGTCAGTGTGGTCTTGGCCAGGTCCTGGAAGTCGAATCGGGTGAGTACGGGGTCGCGGCGCTCCCACATGCGGCGCACCGCCTCGAAGAGGGGGTCGCCGTCGCGCTCCACGTGCCGCAGGGCGACCGCGAGGGCACGCGGGTAGTCGGGGCCGAGCTCCCAGCGCGGCAGGACCTGGGTCGGCACGTCGGCGCCGCAGCGGCGCAGCCACGACCACAGGCGGGCGCGCTCGCGCTGCTCGGGGCCGAGGATCGTCTCGGCCTTCCCGTGCACGGCGACGGCCTCGCCGAGCCGCTCGCGCAGCTCCTCCGGCGTGCGCACGAGGTGCGTGGCCCCGCAGGCGGCGCCCTCCGACCATCCGGCCTGGATGACGGGCACGCCGAACGCGGGCAGGTCGCTGCCGCCGAACGTGACCGCGACGTCGGTCATGCTCCACAGGATGTTCGTCGACAGCAGGCCGGAGCGCAGGCGGTCGAGGAACAGCCAGTTGGCCGACTCGTCGGCCTCGGCGTACCGCTCGGTCTCCTCGAACAGCTCGGTGTCGCGGCCCGGCATGTGGCCGAACACCGTGATCGTGGGCCGGCCGGCGTCGAGGCGGAGCCTGGAGCAGCCGTAGAGGCGAAGCTGGCGGCGTTCGGTGTCCGTGCGGACCTGGTAGCCCTCCTTGGCCCGCCAGGCCGTACGCTCGGCGCTCGGCCGGATCACCTCCCTGTTGGGCCAGACCCAGCGCTCGAAGAACTCCGCGACCCGGCCGGGCAGCTCCTCGCCGAACGAACCGGGCGTCCGGCCGGGGAACAGCGCGTACGCCTGCAACCCTCCCGTACCGTGCACGTGCACGACGGGGATGTCGGTGCGGACGCCGCGATCCATCCGGCTGGTGACCAGGGCGTCGGGCGGCCCCAGATCGGCGGCGGCGCCGAACGCCTCGGCCAGCGGCCGCCACCGCGGGTCGGTGAGCACGACCAGCCGGGCCGACAGCAGCCCGCACACGGCCTTGGCGACCATGACGGTACGCACCACCACCCGGACGTCCTCGTCGAACGCCTCGGCCACCACGCAACCGGTGTCGCCCGCGGTGTCCCCCCAGTACGCCCTGGCGGTCGAGACCAGATGATCGACATGCTCTTCGTCGTCCACGACACGACGCATGAAACCCTCCACCAAGGCCAGGAAGAATCGCCCTGGCAGACGTTGCCAGACCCTCGCGCGCGCACCCGCGCGACAACACGCTTCTTTGCCCGGCGCTGGCCGAATCTCAGACGGCCTCGACCTGGTCGATGACGAAACGGCTGTTGGGCACGGCCGGAGCGCGCCACGACGGCATGCGCAGGTCCTGGGCGGGCACCCCGTACGTCATCCAGCGGGTCAGCGCGGTCACCGCCTGTTTCATCAGGTCCACGGTGATCCACTCGCCGGCGCACCGGTGCCCTTCGTAGTGGTCGCCGCCTCCCTGGGGGACGAAGTCGTACTCGCCGCCGTCCCACTCGGCGAACCGCTCCGGGCGGAACTCGCCGGGACGGTCCCACAGGCGCGAGTCGTGGTCGGTGCCGTACAGGTCGAGCAGGGTCCGCCGGCCCTGCGGGAAGTGCTCGCCGTTCCAGGTGAAGGGCCTGGCCGCCTTGGCGGCGACGAACGGGAAGAACGGGTAGAACCGTCGCACCTCCTGGACGAAGTGCTCGACGAACTGCTCGTCGCCCTCGCGGACGCGCTCGTGGTACTCCGGGTGGGCGTGCAGGGCCATGGCCGCGAACGTCACGAACCTGGCCACCGCCACCGTGGGCCGCAGCACGTTGTGCAGCTCGACGGCGGCGGTCCTGGCCGGGAGCAGGGTGCCGTCGGGGTCCCGGTAACCGGCGATCAGACCGGTCACCGTGCCGGCGAAGCGTTCCGGGTGATCGCGCGCGCAACGGATCAGGCCGGACAGCCACAGGTCGCCCTTGATCCTGGCGTACCGGCCGCGCAGGTAGCGCACGCCGATCCCGCCCGCGCCCTCGATGGCCGCCTGGAACGTGGCGGTGGCGGCGGGCACCCGCGCGGGCGGCAGCGGCACGCCCGTCCAGTCGCAGACCGCCTGGCACAGCAGTTCGCTGACCTCGTCGTACAGGACGACCCGCGGCATGCGCCGCCACGCGCGGATGCGCTCGCGCCAGCGCCGTCCGGCCAGCTCCGTCAGCCGGTCGCGGCCCTGCCTGCCCATCAGCGACATGAACATGGCCTTGCGCGCCCGGTGGGTCTCGCCGTCGAGCGCCTGGACGCCGTCCCTGCCGAACAGCGTCAGCTGGAGCCTGCGGGGCGCGGCGCCCTGCCGGACGAACAGCTCGGGGTCGTAGAAGACCTCGGCGGCCTCGGCCCCGGTCATGCAGGTGACCGGCTGGAGGAGGAGCCGCGTCTCGAAGACGTCGGCGCCGAGCCGCCGCGCCCGGTCCCCGATGAAGCGGTACGGGTCGAGCAGGAGGGTCAGGGTGTCGTCCAGGACCGGCCTCCGGCGGGGGGCGGTGACCGGCTCACGGACCCGCGGCTGCTCGCGTGGCAACACTCGGTGAGAAGTCATGACCTGGCCCTATCCCCGCAGACCCGCAGGAAACGAATTCACCGGGAAACACGGCGAACCAAATGCCGTGCTTCGACGTCTCACCCGGGGTAGAAGCATCCACCTCGGCCGCGCGCTTCGTCTTTTTACAGAGAGCAGGTCATGGGCGGGTTTAGGATGCACCCAAAAGCCAAGTTGAGGGGGTTTTTCCGCATGGGTTCCCGAATGTCGGGCGTCGTGCGCCTGACCGGGGCTGCGATGGCCGCGGGAGTGGTGGCCGCGGCCATCGCGTTGCCGGCGGTCGGTGGCACCGGAGCGATGTTCGTCTCGGCGTCCGAGGAACTGAACATCAAGCCGGAGGACCTCAAGGAGCCGCCGCTCGCCGAGAAGACGACGGTCCTCGACGCCAAGGGCAACCAGATCGCCCAGTTCTACGAGGAGTACCGGGAGAACGTCTCGCTCGACGAGGTGGCCGACATCATGAAGACGGCCATCATCTCCATCGAGGACTACCGCTTCTACGAGCACGGCGCGATCGACATCGAGGGCACCGTGCGCGCCCTCGCCAAGAACCTCAGCAGGGGCGGCATCGCCCAGGGTGGCTCCTCCATCACCCAGCAGTACGTCAAGCAGGTGCTGCTCAACTCGGCCACCACCGAGAAGGAGAAGAACGCGGCCCTCGAAGCCAGCTACGCCCGCAAGCTCAAGGAGCTGCGCTACGCGATGGCGGTCGAGGAGAAGTACAACAAGAACGAGATCCTCGGTAAGTACCTCAACATCGCCTATTTCGGCGCGGGCGCGTACGGGGTCGAGGCGGCGGCCAAGCGCTTCTTCGGGGTGTCGGCCTCCGAGCTGACGCTGTGGCAGGCGGCCACGCTGGCCGGCGCCGTCCAGGACCCGAACAGGACCGACCCCAACCTGGGCAAGGACTCCCGCGCGCAGCTGCTCAACCGGCGCAATGTGGTCCTCGACCGGATGCTCGAACTCAAGAAGATCACGCCTGAGCAGCACGAAGAGGCCAGGGCCAAGAAGCTCGGCTACAAGGGCACCCCGCTGCCCGGCGGCTGCGGCGCGAGCCAGTACCCGTACTTCTGCATGTACGTGCGCAACGAGATCCTGAGCAACCCGGCCTTCGGCAAGACCAAGAAGGCCCGCACCCAGTTCCTCAACCGGGGCGGCCTGGAGATCAAGACCACGATCGACCCGAAGATGCAGGAGGCCGCCGAGGAGGCCATCAAGAAGCACGTCTTCGCCTCCGACAACCCGGTGGCCTCCGAGGCGCTGGTCAAGCCGGGCACGGGCGAGATCAAGGCCATGGCCGCCAGCCGCAAGTACGGCAACTCCAAGCGCAAGCACGAGATGTCGTACAACGTGGTGGCCGACGCGGTGCACGGCGGCGGCATCGGCTTCCAGGCCGGTTCGACGTTCAAGACGTTCACGCTGCTCACCGCGCTCAAGCAGGGCATGAAGATCAACGACGGCTTCAACGTCGGCAGCGGCTACACCGCCCCCAACTACTGGGCGTTCAAGAACTGCAAGAACCAGAACGTCGGCGACCCGAGCCACACCGTCACCAACGACGAGGGCGGCGGCGGCTTCAAGTCGCTGGCCACCGGCACCTGGGGCTCGGTGAACACGTTCTTCATGACGCTGGAGCAGAAGGTCGGCCTCTGCAAGGTGGTCGAGACCGCCAAGTCGCTCGGCATCAAGCGCTCCGACGGCGGCAAGCTCCAGGAGTTCGAGACCTTCACGCTCGGCATCAACGAGATGGACCCGGTGACCGTGGCCACGGCCTACGCGGCGATCGGCGCGCGCGGCAAGTACTGCCCGCCCACGGCCATCACCCAGATCACCGACCGCAACGGCAAGGTGACCGAGTACAAGCCCAAGTGCACGCAGGCGTTCGACCCCGAGGTCGCCGACGCGGCGGCGAACATCCTGTCCGGCGTCTTCACCAAGGGCACGATGCGCGGGGTCGGCGGCATCGGCCGTCCGGCGGCGGGCAAGACCGGCACCACCGACGACCAGGCCACCGCCTGGTTCGCCGGGTTCACCCCCGACCTGGCCGGCGCGGTCAGCATCGGCGACCCGCGCGGCTCGACGACCCACAAGCTGAACAGCATCACCATCGGCGGCCGCTACTACCCCTCGGTCTTCGGCGCCTCCATCCCCGGCCCGATCTGGAACGCCACCATGAAGGCCGCGCTCAAGGGCACCCCGGCGACCGACTTCACCCCGGTCGACTCCTCCCGCTTCGGCGGCTGCGGCCAGGGCTGCGCCCCCCGCAGGCAGGAGCCCGACGACAGGGGCCAGGGCCTCATCGACGTCAACCCCAACCCCGACGGCGACTTCGGCCCCGGCCAGGGTTACCAGAACAACAACGGCAACGGCCACGGGCGCGGCAGGGGCCGGCGCTAGGGACGTTCGCGAAGGGGGTATCCGGCACGTCGCGGATACCCCCTATCGGCCGGAAAATATGGATTGATCCGCGTTCACCGCAAAAAGTCTGACGGTAACCAGCGCCCCTACCTGAGCAGATTCGGAATGGGTTCGCACACCGGGACGCACCCCCTGGGAAGGCCCTATTAACAGCGGCGAAACATTGGTAACGTGGGAGCGCTCCCAGGATCTTTCCGCGAGGTGCTCCATGACCGAGCAGCCCACACTGGCACAGGTGGCGGCCGCTGCAGGGGTTTCCCCCGCGACCGCATCTCGAGTCCTCACGGGCTCGGTGCGGGTCAGTACCTCGACCCGCCGGCAAGTGTACGACGCCGTCTCCCGCATGGGCTACGTCCGCCAACGCGCGCCCAGGGGAAGCGCCGCCAAGACGCTGACCGACGGCGTCACGGCGGTGATCTGCGACCATCTCCCCCGCCTGTTCTCCGAGCCCTACTACGCCAGGCTCCTCTCCGCCGCCGGAGCGGTGATCGCCGAGCACGGCACCCACCTCATGGTCACGACCGTGACGCCCACCTCCTCGACGCTCCCGGCGCTGTCGGGCGCCGTGCTCATCGTCGGCGCGCGAGAACGCCATCCGCTGGCCATCAAGCTGTCCACCGCGGGCATCCCGGTCCGCAACATCGGCCGGCCGCCGCACGACCTCAAGCTGCCCTACGCCGACGTGGACAACCTCGACGGCGGCCGGCAGGCGGCCGAACACCTGCTGTTACAGGGCCGCAGGAACGTGGCCGCCATCGGCGGCCCGCCGTCCCTGCCCGCCGCCCGCGACCGTCTCGAAGGGCTCGTACGCACCCTTCAGGCGGCCGGCGCCCCCGACGTGCCCGTGGCGTACGGCGACTTCACCGCGGCCTCGGGCACGCACGCCATGCAATGGCTGTTACGCCACGCGCCCGGCCTCGACGCCGTCTTCGTCGCCTCCGACCTGATGGCGGCCGGCGCGATCCAGGCCCTTCGCCGGGCCGGCCGCAAGGTCCCCTCGGACGTCGCCGTGATCGGCTTCGACGACGCCCCCGTGGCCCGGCACACCGTCCCGGCACTGACCACCGTCCGCCAGCCCGTCGAGGAGCTCGCCACGGTCGCCACCCGCCTGCTCCTGACGGGGGCGACGGGGATCGACCCCGTCCTCCCCACGGAACTGGTCATCCGTGAGTCAGCTTGAGCCGGGGGACGTGCTGGCCCGGCGGTACCTGCTGCTGGACCCGCTGGCCCACGGCGGCATGTCGGTCATCTGGCGTGCCTTCGACCAGTCGTTGCAACGGCTGGTCGCGGTCAAGGTGCTGACCGCCTCGCTGCACACCGACCACGGCGAACGCGTCCGGGTGCGCAGCGAGGCCCGCGCCGCGGCCCGGTTCATCCACCGCGACTCGATCGAGATCTACGACTACGGCGAGGCCGTCACCGCCAAGGGCGGCGTGGCCGCGTACGTGGTGATGCCCCTGCTCGACGGCACCCCGCTGGCCGAGCGCATCGCCGAGGGGCCGCTGCCGTGGACCGAGGCGGCGGCCATCGCCCAGCGGCTGGCCCGCGTGCTGATGGCCGGGCACGCCCGCGGCCTGGTCCACCGGGACGTCACCGCCGAGAACGTGCTGCTCACCGCCGACGGCCCGAAGCTGCTCGACTTCGGCATCGCCGCCTGGGCCGGCGACCCCGACGACGACCGCGGCACCCCTCCCTACGTCGCCCCCGAACGCCTCCTCGGCGCCCCCACCCACCCGGCCGTGGACGTGTACGCCCTGGGCGTGCTGCTGTTCGCCATGCTCACCGGGCGCACCCCGTACCCGGAGACCACGTGGGAGGAGATCGAGGCGGCGCGCCGGACCGATCCACCGCCCCGGGTGACCGGCGTGCCGTACGGCGTCGCCTCGCTCTGCCAGAGCTGCCTGGCGCACCTGCCCGAGGAGCGGCCCACGGCCGAGTCCATCGTCGCCTCGCTGACCTCGGCGCTCGGCACGGCCGGGATCGCCCGGCAGGTGCGGCGCGGGCTGACGATGGCGGGGTCGGCGCTGGTGGCGCTCACCGTGCTGCTGTGGTTCCAGCGGGCCGCGCCGGAGCCGGTGCTGTCGCCGCGGATCGCGCCGACGTCCGCACCGGCCGTGACGCCGTCGGCTTCGGCGTCGGCCTCGGCGTCGGCCTCCCGGGTGGTCGAGAGCGCGCCGGCCGGGTCGGTCACCGTCGAGCAGGCGGTGGACGGCTTCCACGACTCCCTCGAAGACGGCAAGCCGTGCGACGCGACCGACGCGGACGTGGTGCTCGACCTCAAGCAGGTACTCGACTCGGTGGTGCGCAACTCGGTGGTGCGCGGCTCGGTGGTGCGCGGGCCCGAGGTCACCGGCATGGCCGAGCTGCGACGCAAGGTCGCCGACCGGGCCAGGGAGGGCCGCCTGGCCCCCGCCTGCCGCGCGGAGCTTGAGGCCAAGCTCAAGGTGATCGACCGTGCCATGAAGCCGGACTGAGGGACACAGCTGCTCCGCACCCCTCGCGCCCGCCCGAGGTAAAGCTCAGACCCCCGGCCGCCCGGGGTAACGCTCAGACCTCCCGTTCGCCGCGGCCGGGCGCGGGTGCGCCTTCGCCTGGGTCGGGCCAAGGCGCACCCCCTCCCGCCCGCCGGGGTCAGGTGCAGGTGTAGCCCGCGGGGACCTGGGTGTCGCCGGTGGGCCTGCTGGCCTGGAAGCCGAAGGTGGTGCTCGCGTTCGGGGCCAGGGTGCCGTTGTAGGGGAGGTTCCGCACGGTCACGACACCGCCGCCGACGGAGACGTTCGCGCCCCACGACCCGGTGATCGTGTGGCCCTGCGGGAGCGTGAAGGTGACGGTCCAGCCGTTGATCGTGGCCGTGCCGCGGTTGGTGACGGTGACCGGCTGGATGACGTAGCCGTTGCTCCAGGCGTTCTGGGTGGTCGCGGTCGCGGCGCAGCCGCCGCCGCCGCCGTTCTGGGTGGTGACCGTGACGGCGGCGGACTCGGGCGAGAGGTTGCCCGCGCCGTCCCGGGCCCTGACGCGGTAGCGGTACGTCGTGGCGGGGGTCAGGCCGGTGTCGGTGTAGGAGGTCGTGGCGCTGGTGCCGACCTGGGTGAAGGTGTCGCCGGTGGCGCGCAGGATGTCGTACCCGGCCAGACCGCTGCCGCCGGTGTCGGTGGAGGCGCCCCAGGTGAGCGTGGTGGCGGCGGCCGTGGTGCCGGAGGCCGTCGGGGTGCCCGGCGTGGTGGGCGGCGTGCGGTCGGTCGTGCCGCCGCCGGAGCCGAAGGAGAAGGAGTCGACGGCCAGCCCGGCGCCGCCCACCCAGGGCTCGAACCCGGCCTGGACGCTGGTCAGATACCACGAGCGCTGGGCGTAGCCGCGGCTGACGGCGTCGGAGTAGAAGGTGTCGACGGCGAAGTCGAGCGAGGGGGTCGCCGAGGTGCGCACGTAGGAGACGACGTTCCAGCCGATGTTGCCGTACCAGACCTGCCAGGTGCCGCCGGCCAGGGTCACCGTGCCGACCTGGGAGCCGACCGGCTGGATCGAGCCGCGCTTGTTGAGCCAGATCATCAACTCCGCGCCGGTGTTCTGGCCGTCGGTGCGCGGGGTGGGGTCGAACCAGATGTCGTAGGCGGCGTCCCAGGTGCCGGAGCCGGGGTAGGTCATGGCGACCGCCGACCTCAGCGCGCCGAAGCCCGCCGAGCCGGCCTGCACGGGCAGGCCGCTGCCGGAGGTGCAGGCGGTGTAGTGGCAGCCGGCGTAGATGGCCGGGTAGGCGGCCGGGGCGCCGTTCGTGGCCTTGTCGTGCTCGGACCGGGTGACGGTGAAGCCGCCGTTCTGGTTGACGTCGACGCACTGCGCGGTGTCGGCGCCCCAGACGTTGTTCATGACGATGTAGCGGTCGTTCTGGACGGTGGTCGAGCCCCACTTCTCGCACAGCACCGGGGCGGCCTGCGCCGGTGCCGGGAACAGGCCGGCGCCGAGTAACGCCGCGACGGCCAGGACGATGATCTGCACGCGCCTCATGGCATGTTGCTCCCGCTTCTCTGGTCGAGGGAGGTGCTGGGAGCGCTCCCAACGTTCAGGGTCCCGGCGTCGGGCCTCCTACGGCAAGCAGCCCCGCCACCGCCCGCCGCCCCGGTACCGGGCCACCAGGGCAACCGTGACCACGATCGGCTGAAAGTTTCACACCGCGTTGTCGGGACGCCGGTCGCCGTGGTTCAATGCGCTGGCCGGGCGGGCTGATCGTGGGCAGATTCCTGTGTTCCCCTGCGCGAAGGAATCCCCATGAAACACTTCCGGACGGCGGTCCTCACCGCCGCCCTCATCCTGCTGACCACCGTACTGATCGCGCCGCAACAGGCGCAGGCCCACGGCGTGTCCATGTTCCCCGGAGCACGGACGTTCCTGTGCTGGCAGGACGGCCTGCGCGAGAACGGCCAGATCCAGTCCTACAACCCGGCCTGCGCGGCGGCCGTCGCCCAGAGCGGCCCGACCCCGCTGTACAACTGGTTCGCCGTGCTGCGTTCCGACGGCGCCGGGCGTACCAGCGGCTTCATCCCCGACGGCCAGCTCTGCAGCGGCGGCACCGGCGGCCCCTACGACTTCACCGCCTACAACGCCGTACGCTCCGACTGGCCGCAGACGCACCTGACCTCGGGCGCGAGCATCCAGATGCGGCACAGCAACTGGGCCCAGCACCCCGGCACGTTCGTCTACTACGTCACCAAGAACGGCTGGAACCCCGACGGTCCGCTCAAGTGGTCGGACCTGGAGTCGTTCGGCAGCGTCACCAACCCGCCCGCCAGCGGCGGCCCCGGCGGGCTCAACTACTACTCCTGGAACGCCCAGCTCCCCTCCGGCAAGACCGGGCGTCACATCATCTACACGCACTGGATCCGCTCCGACAGCAACGAGAACTTCTACAGCTGCTCCGACGTCGTCTTCGACGGCGGCAACGGCCAGGTCACGGGCGTCGGCCCCGGCGGCGGCACGCCTTCGGGCACCCCCACCGCCACCCCGACCGTCACCCCGACAGTGCCCCCTCCCGGCGGCTGCTCCGCCACCTGGAAGGCCACCGACACCGGCTGGGCCGGCCACTTCCAGGGCGAGGTGACGGTGAAGAACACCGGCACCACCTCGCTGAACGGCTGGACGGTCAAGTGGACCTACGCCGGCGGCCAGGGCTTCGACGGCACCCCCTGGAACGGCGTGCTCTCCTCCCAGCCACCGAACGTGTCCATGAAGAACGCCTCCTACAACGGCCAGCTCGCGCCGAACGCGACCACCACGTTCGGCTTCAACGCCACCGGCTCGATCCCGAGCCCCGCACCCACGCTGACCTGCACGAGCCCGTGAACGCAACCCGTCGCGGGCAGATCGCGGCAGGCGTCGCCCTGGCCGGCCTGGCGCTGGCCGGGGTGACGCTGTTCGCCGTCGACCAGGGGTCGGCGCGGCTCGACCAGGAGCTCGCCGCCCAGGTGACACTGATCCTCGAACGCGCCACGCCCGAGGAGCACCACGACCACGGGCACGGGTTCGAGTCGCGGGTGGTGTGCGCGGTGGAGCCGTTCGGCACGGACCCGCCGGACGCCTCCAGCCTGGCCGAGGTGCGCTGGGTCTACGCGCGGCACCTGTGCGCGATCGTCGGCGAGAGCCGCGACTGGGCCATGTCCGTGCGGGCGTCGGGGCCCATCGCCGTACGGCTGGGTGTGCCGCCGCAGGTCAAGGCGCCGGCGGACGGGCCGGGGTACCCGGAGCGGGTCAGGGAGCTGATCCCGGGGCGCTACCACGAGGAGGCGTTCGCCGAGTTCTCGGACGAGGCGGCCATCGACGCGGCCCGCGCACGCTTCACCCAAGCCCTCACCCCCGGCTGACCCGACGCCTCCGGCGGGTGGGTTCGCGTAAACGGACGCGGCCGGGAGGGGGTTCGCCGGCCGCGTCCGTCCCATCCGGGCGGGATGGTGTCGCGGGCAGGGTCAGCCGATCGGCCTCACCTCCTCCTTCTCTAGCCGGCGCAGGTGTAGCCGGACGGAACGGACGTGTCGCCGCTCGGACGCCCGGCCTGGACCCCGAAACCGGTGGCGGAGCCGGGGGCGAGCGTGCCGTTGTAGCCCAGGTTCTTCGCCGTCACGGTCCGCCCGCTGACCGTCACCGCGGCGTTCCAGAAGCCGGTCACGGTGTGGCCCGCGGGCAGCGTGAACGTCACCGTCCAGCCGTTCCTGGCGGTCGTGCCGGTGTTGGTCACCGTGACGGGTTGCAGGACGTACCCGTTGCCCCACTGGCTCTGGACGGTCCCCACGGCCGTGCAGCCGCCGTCGCCGCCGCCGGCCAGGGTGGTGAAGGAGGCCGTGGGCGAGGCGGCCGACTGGTTGCCGGCGGCGTCCCTGGCCTTCACGTACACCTGGTAGGCGGTCGAGGGTGACAGGCCGGTCAGGGTGATCGAGGTCGTGGTCGTCGCCCCGAGCGGGGTGCCGGTCGAGGTGTAGACGTCGTAGCCGGTCACGCCGACGTTGTCGGTGGCGGCCGTCCAGGTCAGGGTGGCGCCGGACGAGGTGACGTTCGAGGCCGACGGGGTGCCGGGTGCGCTCGGCGGGGTGGGGTCGGTGGTGCCGCCGCCGTAGACGGACGCCTGCCTGGCGGTCGCGGCGATGCCGTTGGCGCCGTTGAACAGCCGCCGGCCCCACGAGGTGAGCTGGCTGACGTCGAAGCCGGTGACCTGGTCCAGGTACTCGACGCCGCCGCCGTTGCCGCTCCACGACCAGCCGAGGTAGCCGAGGCCGCGGCTCACGGCCTGAGCCATGATCGTGTCCTCGTCGGGGTTGCCGTCGGAGTGGTCGAACCCGAACTCGCCGACGACCAGCGGCAGCCCGGCGGTCCGGAACGCGTCCATGTACGACGTGATCTCGGCGGCCGTGTCGTAGACGCCGTACATGTGCACGGAGAAGATCGTGTTCTTGTCGGGGTCGGCGTTGAAGACGGACGTGGCGTTGTCCCGCATGACGTTCTGCCAGTCCTGCCCCCAGGCGGGGGCGTCCACCATGAGCGCGTGGCGCAGGCCGTTGGCGCGCAGCTTCTGGATCGCGGCCTTGGTGGCGTCGGCCCAGCCGGGGGTGGTGGCGTTGTTGCCGATCGGCTCGTTGCCGATGTTGACGACGACGTAGTCCTCCTGGCCGACCAGGGCGCTCTTGACGCCGATCCAGTAGTCGGCGGCCTGGTCGAGGGTGTACGCGCCGCTCTGCTCGCCGTACCCGGTGGTGTCGTGGTCCTCCAGCACGCAGATGAGCTTGTTCTGCTTGCACAGGGAGACCACATTGGCCACGTCGGAGACGGAGTTGGCGCTCCATCGCCCGCCGCTGAGCACGACGCGCACGGTGTTGGCCTTCAGCGACTTGATGTCGGCGAACGCCTTGGTCTGGCCGGGGTACCAGGTGTGGGCGTGGCTGGTGCCGCGCATCACGAACTCCTGGCCGTTGCCTTCCAGGATCTTCGTGCCGCTCACGTGGATGCCGGTGGCGGCCTGCGCCGCGGTGCCCGGCAGGATCAACGAAGCGGCCACGAGCGCGGCGGCGAGGGCCGGCGCGGTGAACAGTGATCGCATGGGCTGCCTTTCACTGAGCCGCGGAACCGCCCGCCCCGCCGTCGTCGCGGCGGGGCGGGGGTTCGGCTCAGGCGGGGGTGCAGGTGATCGGGTCGGGGGTGACGGGGGTGCCGTTGGCGATGAAGCCGAACGTGGTCGTGGCGCCGGGGGCGAGCCCGCCGTTCCACGCCTCGTTCCTGACCGACACGTTCGAGCCGGTCTGGGTGAGCCTGCCGCCCCAGAGCTGGGTGATCTGGCCGGCCGACGACCAGGCGGTCGTCCAGCCGGTGACGGCCGCGGCGCCGGTGTTCTTGACCGTCACCTCGGCCTGGTACGCGCCGTTCCAGAAGTTGGTGACCTTGAACGTGGCCGCGCAACCGCCGGTCGGCGCGTCCGCGGTGGTGAACGCCGTGCCGTCGGAGGCCGGCGAGCTGTTGCCCGCCGCGTCCCTGGCCACCACCGAGACGGTGTACGCCGTCGCGGGGCTGAGCCCGGTCAGGTCGTACGACGTGCCGGTGGCCGTGCCCGCCTTGGCGGCGCCGAGGTAGACGTCGTAACCGCTCACCCCGACGTCGTCCGTCGAGGCCGCCCAGCTCACCTTCGCACCCGAGCCGGTGATGCCCGAGACGGACGGTTTGCCGGGTTTGCTGGGCGGTGTTCTGTCATCGCCGCCGGTGGTGGTGAACGCCGTCTCGTCCGAGGCCGCCGAGGTGTTGCCCGCCGCGTCCCTGGCCACCACCGAGACGGTGTACGCCGTCGCGGGGCTGAGCCCGGTCAGGTCGTACGACGTGCCGGTGGCCGTGCCC
>NZ_JBEYTJ010000040.1:93715-101417 GCF_040642995.1 Nonomuraea sp. NPDC047529
GCCTTGGTGGACCCCAGGTAGACGTCGTAACCGGTCACTCCCACGTTGTCCGTGGAGGCCGTCCAGGTCAGCTTCGCCGCCGTGCCCGTGATCCCGGAGACCGTGGGCTTGCCCGGCTTGCTGGGCGCTGTCGTGTCCTGCTCCTCCGGCCCCGGGGGCTCACCCCAGATCTTGGTGGCGCCGCTGTGGAGGGTGATGTTCTTCGTCAGCACCGGCGTCGCGCCCGGCGTCACCGGGATGCCCTTGTACGACCAGTCGTCGGTCGGGTCCCAGGAGCCCGTGCTGGTGATCCTGAACTGCACCTCCCTGCGGTGCTGCGACTGCCCGGCCGGGGCGATGGCCTGCCCGGAGCAGTCGATGTTCACGTAGTACACGCGCCCGCCCGCCGAGCCGAGCGTCGGGGCCTTGCACTGCGTGTACGCCGACGACACGCTGACCTGCGAGGCGGTCGTCGAGCCGTCGAGGGTGAAGTAGTAGCGGAACGAGCCGTCCGACAGGACCCGGGCGGGCCAGGCCGACTGGTTGCGGACGATGGCCTTGATCTCGGTGAAGTTGGTGCCGGAGGCGTTCACGCCGGCCTCGACGAAGATCTCCGGGCCGTCCGGGGTCTCGGCGGGCGGGAAGTTCGCCGCGGGCGCTCCCCCGTACTCCTTGTAGAGCCGGGCCACGGCGCTGGTGAAGCCCGCGTTGTAGTCGGTCGCGACCTCGTTCATGACGTAGTCGTCGCGCTTGTCGGTGTAGACGTCGTCGGGGTCGGGCGGGCCGCCCACCAGCGCGCCGTACAGGGTGTGGCGGCTGTCGACCGGGTTGGTGATCTGGTCGGTCCACGAGCCGTGCGCCGTACGGTGGTGCGGGTTCTTCGGCGGGTTCGCCCCGAACCCGATCAGGTACGAGGAGTTGCGCGGGTTGTCGCCGAGCGCGTAGTTGATCTGCCGGACCGCGAAGTCGTGGTAGCGCGCCTTGCGGTCGGGATCGGTGATCGAGTCGCTGTGCACGAGCGCGACGAACGAGGTGTTGGCCGCGTACCGCAGCGAGCCCCACCGGTCCAGCACGGCCTCGCCGCCCGGCGAGTACTTGACCTTGGAGCCGTTGACGCCGACCGTCCACCAGTCGAGCCAGCGGTTGGCGTCGTCGAGGTACCTCTGCTTGCCGGTGAGCTTGTGCAGCAGCACGTACGCGCCGTACGACTTGTCGTCCCACGCGATCGTCCACTTGTACGACTTCGTCGTGGTCTGCGGCTCGTTGCCCAGGTTGGCGTAACCGGCCTCGGCCTTGGCCAGGTAGGCGGCGTCGTTCGTGGCCCGGTAGAGCCAGATCGCCCCCCAGACCAGCTCGTCGTTGAAGCCGCTCCAGGAGTTGTAGTAGCCCTGGGCGTCGCTGATGCAGTCGCTGTACTTCTTCCTGACCGTGTCGGCGAAGGAGTAGAGCTGCTTGGCGTGCGTCACCAGCTTGTCGGCGTAGGCCGGATCGGTCGGGCGGAAGACGATCGACGAGGCCGCCATCGCCGCCGCCGTCTCCCCCGCCAGGTCCGAGCCGCCGCAGGACGCGTCGATCTTGTAGGCGGGCCGGTTCATCTGCATGGCCTCGGCCGGGCCCCACCAGGCGTGGTCGGTGCCGCCGTTGCCGACCTGCCCGTACAGCACGTTGGCCGACGGGTGGGCCCTGACGAAGTAGTCGTTGACGAACCTCAGGTTGTTCAGCAGGTGGGTGAGCTGGCCGGAGCCCGCGTAGGCGTCGCGGTACTCGACACCGCCCCAGGCCAGCATCGTGGCCGAGAAGGCCATCGGGAAGCCGAACTTGACGTGGTCGCCCGCGTCGTACCAGCCTCCGGTCAGGTCCAGCCCGGCGTCCTTGCCGTCGTTCATGCCCGAGTCGCCGCGCCAGGAGACGCGGTTCCAGCCGGGCAGGTCGCCCGACTGCTGGGCCTCGTAGAACCACAGCGACTTCTGCAGCGCCTCACCGTAGGCGAAGGCGGGCGCGGCCGCGTGGGCCACCGGCCCCACCCCTGCGAGCAGGGGCAGGACCAGCGACGCCGCGGCGATCATCGCCGCTTTTCTCACGGGAAGAGCCGCCCGTACTCGGCCAGGGCCACGGCCACGTCCACCTGCGCCCAGAAGCGGTGGTAGTTGAACGTGGGCGCGGGGCCCGTGCCCTGGAGGTAGGCGTTCACCTTGGGCCAGTCGGGGTCGTTCTTGTAGAAGGACCTGATCGACATGAACGTCGAGCTGGAGTTGATCGTGTCGCCGTTCGGCATCTTGCCGGTCCAGCCCGGGGGCACGTAGACCGGGTCGTTCAGCCGCTTGTAGTCGGTCTTGGTCTCCGGCACCGACACGCCCTTGGCGTCGCGGTTCTTCCACACGCCGTCCAGCAGCGCCTTGGCCATGTTCCTGGCCGCGGTGTTGTTCGCCTTGGCCGCGTAGTACATCAGCGTCTTGGCGTACGAGCCGGCCACGCCGACGTCGTTGGTGTAGTCGGCGACCGTCACGTGCAGGCCGGGGTTGGGCGGCGGCATGACGTTCGGGTCGCTGAAGTCGGCGACGGGCTGACCGGTCCACTTCAGCGTCGACGGGATCTGGTATGTGCCGTCCGCGTTGATCGTGGTGTTGGCCATCGCCCAGGAGACCCACTTGTCCAGCAGCGCCTTGGCGTCGGCGTTGCCCGAGGCGTAGTAGAGCTCGGCCACCCGCTCCATGGTCCACGCCTGGAACCCGAACCACTGGTTCGACGGCGGGTCGTGGTAGACGGGCTGCCAGTCGTAGGTCATGCCGTGGAACTTCGGCAGGCCGGCCGGCGGGGTGGCGTAGTGGCCCTCCCAGCTGTTGGTCGCG
Organism: Nonomuraea sp. NPDC047529; assembly: GCF_040642995.1. Classification (NCBI taxonomy): domain Bacteria; kingdom Bacillati; phylum Actinomycetota; class Actinomycetes; order Streptosporangiales; family Streptosporangiaceae; genus Nonomuraea; species Nonomuraea sp. NPDC047529. The sequence goes on from NZ_JBEYTJ010000040.1 coordinate 96,544, forward strand.
CCGCCCGCGATGGCGCCCTCGGCGGACTGGAGCCAGGTGTAGAACTGGAGCTGGCGGGTCAGGCTGGTGCTCCAGTCGGCCGCGCCGGTGCCGCTCTTGGGCTTCAGCTCGGCCACGTTCGCCAGCGCCCAGGCCGCGAGCGGGTTCTGGTAGCCGGAGTGGTTGTGGCTGGAGCCGATGCGCCAGGCCCAGCCCGCGCTGGAGTCGGTCGCGCCGCCCCAGGCGTAGTACCAGGACAGCAGGTAGTTGGAGGCGTCCTTGCCGGTGCCCGCGGCGCACGAGGTGCTGGTGCAGCCGGGCTTCTTGAAGTACTTGTCGTACATCGCGTAGCGCAGGTAGTCGCCCATCTTCGCGGCCTTGGCGACCGACGCCGAGATCTGCGACTCCTTGCCCTGCTGCTTGGCCCACGTCTGCGCCCAGTACGCGGCCTGCACGGCCCTGGCGTCGGCGTCGGGCGCGTTGGTGTACTTCCACTGCTTGGCGTACGAGCTGTCCTTGATGAACAGGTCGAGGTATCCGTTCGTGCCGCCGTGCTTGAAGGTGTCGCAGGACGGCTGCGGGATCGTCTCGAAGACCGACTCCTCGGGCCCGCGCTGGTAGGTGTTGATGTAGGCGGGCCTGGTGGTGCCGTCGCCGCAGCGTCCGAAGCCGTAGGTGTTGTCGACGTCGAGCAGCCAGTGCATGCCGTAGACGTCGCCGGTGCCGTACGCACTCTTCAGCTCGTTGGCCAGCGGGTCGGAGCCCACGGAGACGCCGGAGTCGATCTGCGTCGGGTACTGCTTGATGTCGTTGTACTCGGCCGCGTACGTGGCCGGCTTCGAGGGGTTGTAGAAGGAGTTCGTCGGCTGGTCGGCGGTCGCGGGGATGATGTACTTCTCCATCGAGGCCCAGGCGTTGTTGAACTTCGCCCAGTCACCGGTCACCTGCCCGTAGGTCGCCTCCAGCCACAGGTAGTAGCTGTAGGCCTCGGACGTGGTCTCGTGCCCCTGGTCGGGCGCCTCGACCATGAACGTCTCCACCGAGTGGTACGGCACGCCCTCGGGCGAGAAGTACCCGTTGGCCGGGTCGTGCAGCTCGTTGTACATCTCCACGAAGCGCTTGACGTACTCGTTGTCGCCGCCGAGGTCGTCGTCCGCCTCGCTGGCGGTGACCTTGACCGGGGTGTAGCCGGTCGCGCTCACCGTGAACTCGGCGGTGCCGCTGGTGGTGTCGGCGTCGTCCGCCGCCGCCAGGGTGACGTTCTGGGCGGTGTTCCAGTTGGCGGGCGTGAAGGTGAGCGTGCCGCCCGAGCCGACGGTCAGGTCGGCGTCACCGCTGGTGCGGGCGGTGGTGACGGTCACGTTCGCGGCGGGCGCCTGCGAGAGCTTCACGCCGAAGCCCGCGGTCCCCTTCTCCGGCACGGAGATCGTGAGCGGGCTCACCAGGAGGGCGGGCCCGGTGTTCTGCGAGACGGTGATCCCGACGGGGGCCGAGGTCGTGGTCGCGCCGCCGTTGTCGGTGGCCTTCGCGGTGATCGAGTAGCTGCCCGCGGCCACGTTCTGCCAGGTGTAGCCGTAGGGCGCCGAGGTGTCGGTGCCGAGCAGCGTCGAGCCCTGGTAGAAGTCGACCTTGGAGACCGTGCCGTCGGTGTCGGCGGCGTTCGCGGCGATGGCCACGGTGGCCGGGGCGGTGTACGTCTGGCCGGCGGTGGGCGAGGTCAGCCCCACCGTGGGCGGGGTGTTGGCGCCGCCGCAGGTCACGCCGTTCACCGTGAACGAGGTCGGGTTCGGGTTGCTGCCCGTCCAGGTGCCGTTGAAGCCGAGCGTCGTCGAGGCGCCGGTGGCCAGGCTGCCGTTCCACGGCATGTTGGTCGCCGTGACGTGCGTGCCCGACTGGCTCCAGTTGGCGCTCCAGCCGGTGGGCGTGTACTTCTGGCCCGCGGTCGGGAAGTCGAAGCCGAGCGTCCACGAGGTGATCGGGTCGCCGGTGTTCTTCAGCGTCAGGTTGGCGGTGAACCCGCCCTGACCTGGGCCGCTCGTCCACTGGTTGGCGGTGTACGTCACGTCGCAGGCGACGGCCGCGTGCGCGGGAAGCGCGGCGAGGGTCGTGGTCGTGCCCGCCGCGAGGACGAGCGTCGTGGCCACGGCGAGCCGCCTCGATAAGCGGGAAAGGCGGGAAGGAGGTCTGTGCTTCACGGGATCTCCATGGGAGTAGGGGTGTGGGAGCGCTCCCAAAGGGGATTGTGGATGCCCGGCGGCGTATGTCAACGGATCGGCCGTCCGGCGGCCCCCGCGTTTCCTCCCACCAGGCTGCCGATGATGAAAGTTTCATCCACCTTCCGGGGCATTCGGCGAGCATGTGGCCCGGGGACGCCCGGCGCGGAACCGCGCTCATTTACAGGGCTCTGGGGGCGTCTCACTATGGGAGCGCTCCCAGCCAACTGAGTTCCTGGAGATGATCGCTAGTGAGACTCAACAGCGGCCCGCGCCGATGGGCCGTGACCATGACCGCCGCGAGCGTCGCGGCCCTCGGCCTCGTCGTCGGCCAGACCACGGCCGCCAGCGCCGCGGTGAACTGCGACGTGACCTACTCCGCCAACTCGTGGACGAGCAGCCCCGGTCAGGGCGGTTTCACCGCGAACATCACGTTGAAGAACACCGGCGACCCGATCACCTCGTGGACGCTGGGCTTCGACTTCCCCGGCACCGGCCAGAAGTACACCCCGACGGGCTGGAGTGCCAACTGGACGCAGTCGGGCACGCACGTCACCGCGACGAACATGCCCTACAACGGCAGCCTGGCCACCGGCGCCTCCACCACCGTGGGCTTCAACGGCACCTGGACGGGCAGCAACAACCCGCCCACCTCGTTCACCGTGAACGGCGTGACCTGCGGCGGCGTCACCCCCACCACCCCCTCGGTGGTGACCTCCGCCAGCTCGGTCGCGGTCAACGAGGGCGGCACCGCCACCTTCACCGCCAAGCTGTCCTCCGCCCCCACCTCGAACGTCACCGTCACCACCCAGCGGACCAGCGGTGACACCGACCTGACCGTCAGCGCGGGCGGCTCGCTCACCTTCACCCCCGCCAACTGGAACACCGCCCAGACGGTGACCCTGGCCGCCGCCCAGGACGCCGACACCACCGCGGGCACGGCGGCCTTCTCCGTCGGCGGCACCGGCGTCACCTCGGCCACCGTCAACGCGACCGAGGTGGACGACGACGCGGTCGTGGAGCAGGCGCTGCTCGTGACGCCCACGTCGGTGACCGTGCCCGAGGGCGGGACGGCGACGTACACGGTCAAGCTGGCCGCGCAGCCGTCCGCGAACGTGACCGTCACCTCGGCGGCCGGCAGCGGCGACGCCGACCTGACCGTCTCCGGCGGCGGCAGCCTCACCTTCACGCCGGCCAACTGGAACACCGCCCAGACGGTGACCCTGGCCGCCGCGCAGGACGCCGACAGCGCCAACGGCACCCGCGCCTTCACCGTCGCCTCCGCCGGCCTGACCTCCAAGACGGTCACCGCCACCGAGGCCGACGACGACGGCCAGCCGCCCACCGGCCACGTCGAGAACCCGTACGCCGGCGCCACCGGCTACGTGAACCCGCAGTGGAAGGCCAAGGCCGCGGCCGAGCCCGGCGGCGCCGCCGTCGCCAACACCTCCACCGCCGTGTGGCTGGACCGCATCGCGGCCATCGCCGGCTCCTCCTCGGCCATGGGCCTCCAGGCCCACCTGGACGAGGCCGTCGCCCAGGACGCGCTCAACGGCTCGGCCCCGCTGACCGTGCAGTTCGTCATCTACGACCTGCCCAACCGCGACTGCTCGGCCCTGGCCTCCAACGGCGAGCTGCTGATCGCCCAGAACGGCTTCAACCGCTACAAGGCCGAGTACATCGACGTGATCGCGAACATCCTGCGCGACCCCAAGTACGCCAACCTGCGCATCGTCACGATCGTCGAGCCCGACTCGCTGCCCAACCTGATCACCAACACTGGCAACTTCCCGAAGTGCGCCGAGGCCAACCAGGCCGGCGGCTACGTGGACGGCGTCCGGTACGCGCTCGACAAGCTGCACGCGATCACCAACGTCTACACCTACGTGGACGCCGCCCACCACGCCTGGCTCGGCTGGGACTCGAACTTCGCCCCCGCCGTGAACCTCTTCTACAACATGGCCGCGGGCACCACGGCCGGCGTGGACAGCGTGGACGGCTTCATCGTCAACACCGCCAACTACTCCGCCACCAAGGAGCCGTACTTCACGATCAACACCCTGGTGAACGGCCAGACCGTCCGTCAGTCCAAGTGGGTGGACTGGAACTACTACGTGGACGAGTCCACCTTCGCCGCGGCGCTGCGCACCGCGCTGGTCAACAAGGGCTTCAAGCCCGGGCTCGGCATGCTGGTCGACACCTCGCGCAACGGCTGGGGCGGCACCGCCCGTCCGGGCGGCGCGAGCACCTCGACGGACGTGAACACGTTCGTCAACCAGTCGCGCGTCGACCGCCGCATCCACGCCGGCAACTGGTGCAACCAGAGCGGCGCGGGCCTCGGCGCCCGTCCGACGGCCAGCCCCGAGCCCGGCTTCGACGCCTACGTCTGGATCAAGCCTCCGGGTGAGTCCGACGGCGCCAGCACCGACATCCCGAACGACGAGGGCAAGAAGTTCGACCGGATGTGCGACCCGACCTACACCGGCAACAACCTCAACGGCAACAACATGTCGGGCGCCCTCGGCGGCGCCCCGCTGTCGGGCCAGTGGTTCTCCGCCCAGTTCCAGGAGCTGGTCAGGAACGCCTACCCGCCCGTCAACTAGCTCACCGAGCCGGCCGGGGGCTCCGGGGCCCCCGGCCGGGGGGGGGGGGGGGGCGGCCGGCGCCCCCGCCCCGCCCCGC
>NZ_JBEYTJ010000041.1:0-819 GCF_040642995.1 Nonomuraea sp. NPDC047529
CCTGCTTACGGGTCAACTACCCACTCATGACCACACCCCGGCGCTCTCCTGACCCTCCCCGCGGAACACCAAAGCCCTTCGTCAGCAGGCTCTTAACGGCAGAGGAGCATCCACTGCAGAGCGGGGTCCATCAGGAGCCACCCTGAGGCGGCCGTTGCGGGCATCCACATCGGCAGGCCGGTGAGCGGCGACTTGTGGGTCATCCAGGCGTCTTCGGGCGCAAGGCCGAACTCGTCGTCGTGGTCGGCGGGCCATTGATGGCCGCTCGGGCCGCCATGGTGGTGCGGATCATGCGGCCACCCGCAAGGGGGCCAGTAGCTCGGCTTGTGTGGCTTGTGCGGCCGGTGAGTGCAGTCATGGGTGGGCGTCGGGCTGGGCGTCGGAGTCACCGTAGGTGTGGGCGTCACGGTGGGTGTCACGGTGGGTGTCGGCGTCACGGTCGGAGTCACCGTAGGTGTGGGCGTTACGGTCGGTGTCACGGTGGGTGTCGGCGTCACGGTCGGAGTCACCGTAGGTGTGGGCGTCACGGTGGGTGTCACGGTGGGTGTCGGCGTCACGGTCGGTGTCACGGTGGGTGTGGGTGTCACGGTAGGCGTGGGCGTCGGGGTCACCGTGGGCGTGATCGTGGGCGTCGGGGTGGGCTGGTTGGGGACGCAGTTGACCTCGACCCGCCCGATCACGACCTCGGTCAGCGGCCCCTCGTAGATAGTGGCGCCGTCGTCGCTCCGCAGGTCAGCCGAGATCGAGATCGTCATGTCCGCCTCGGCGGAGGTCGCGTCGTTCGTCGTGGCGTTGTCGTTCCTGACCACCGTCAGGAAC
>NZ_JBEYTJ010000041.1:829-101319 GCF_040642995.1 Nonomuraea sp. NPDC047529
TGCTGGTCGTGCTCCTCGACGACCTCCCAGAGCCCGCACCCCCCCACCCCCCCCTCGCCGGGGTAGCCGAGTTGTTCGCCCGTCGCGCGAACCTCGGTGGTCCCCACCTCCACAGGCACGCCGAGCACTGTGACGGACCCGGGCGTCACCAGGGTGGACGACATCGCCGGAGCCGGCGGCGTGCATCGCGCGTGCGTGGACACGTTCCCCGTGACGAGCAGCGGCTCAGAGGCGTTCTGGTTGAGATAGAGGTTGTCGACGACCAATGAGGCGCTGGCCTCCCAGACATCGGGCGCGTCGAGGCCGCTCGCCTGGAGCTGTTCGTTGGCGAGGTCGGTGAATTGGGTGACGTTGTCGGGGTCGCTCCAGTCACCGTTGTCGACGCCCGGGTCGGGCCCCACGGAGGCGGTGCCCCAGGTGCCCGAGAAGCCGGGCTGGCCCACCTCGGGGATCTCGGTGATGGTCAGGGTCATACCATTGGCGTTGGCGAACTCGCCCGCCGCGGCGGTGGCCGTAAGCCCGAACAAGGCGCCGGTGAGCAGGACGGACACGCCGGCGGTGAGCACTCGCGGGCGGGTGAGCAGCGGATGGGTCGTGGTGGTCACCCACTCATTCCGCAGGGAAGTTGATCAAGTCGGACGAGGTGACACGCGGCCCTTGCCGAGCCTTTGCCGCGGCCTGCCGGTACTGGTCGAAGGCAGTGTCCGCGGTCTGGCAGAATGACATGTTGGAACATCGTGACCAGGTGGGTGCCCTCTCATCTCCCGCCAGCCGCGCCTGTCCCTGGAGCGTCGTCTCATCGTGCCCCACTCGATGAGGTGCCGTTCACCCACGCTCGAATGCAGGAGAGACCACACCAGTGGCAGTCAAGATCAAGCTCAAGCGGCTCGGCATGATCCGCAACGCTCAGTACCGAATCGTCATCGCCGACAGCCGCACCAAGCGTGACGGCCGGGCGATCGAGGAGATCGGCCTGTACCACCCGAAGGAAAACCCTTCGCGCATCGAGGTCAACGCCGAGCGTGCGGCCTACTGGCTGGGTGTCGGCGCGCAGCCGACCGAGCCGGTGCTCAAGCTGCTCAAGCTCACCGGTGACTGGCAGAAGTTCAAGGGCGAGGCCGCCCCGGCGCCGATGAAGGTCGCCGAGCCCGCGCCCGACCGTCACGCCCTCTACGAGGCCGCGGCCAAGGAGGCGCTGTCCGGTGGCGACACCGGTGCGGCCGCCACCACGGCGCCCAAGCGTGCCAAGAAGAAGGAAGAGGCCGAGGTCGCCCCCGCCGCCGAGACCCCGACCGAGGGCGAGGGCTGACGTGCTCGAGGAGGCTCTCGAGCACCTCGTTAAGGGCATCGTCGAACATCCTGACGATGTCCGGGTCCGCGCTCGCCGCATTCGCAGCGGGCGCGTCCTGGAGGTCCGGGTGCACCCCGAGGACCTGGGCAAGGTCATCGGACGCGGCGGACGCACCGCCAAGGCGCTGCGCACCGTTGTGAACGCCCTGGCCGACGGGAAGTACGTACGGGTCGATCTGCTCGACCTGGACGAAGCAGTCCGTTAGCGTCAGGAATTCGCGCCCTCATCGGTCCTGAAAGGCCGATGGGGGCGCTTGCGTTAGGAGAAGGTGGGTTTCACGTGCAGCTGGTCGTCGGCCGGATAGGCCGTCCGCACGGTGTACGCGGCGAGGTGACCGTGGAGGTGCGCACCGACGATCCCGAGCTGCGCTTCGCCGAGGGCGCGTCCGTCGTGACCGACCCGGCGAGCAGGGGGCCGCTCGTCATCGAGAGCCGCCGCTGGCACAAGGGTGTGCTGCTGATCGCGTTCGAGGGGGTTCACGGGCGCGACGGGGCCGAGGAGCTCCGGGGCACCATGCTGGTCATCGACTCCGCCGAGGTGGAGCCGTCGGACGACCCGGACGAGTTCCACGACCACCAGCTCGTCGGGCTGGCGGTGGAGACCGTGTCGGGCGAGCCCGTCGGCGAGATCACCGACGTGCTGCACCACGGCCAGGACCTGCTGGTCGTACGCCGGTGCGGGCAGGACGACGCGCTCATCCCGTTCGTGAAGGCCCTGGTGCCCGAGGTCGATCTGACGGGCGGGCGCCTGGTCGTCGACCCGCCAGAGGGCCTGCTGTGATGCGCCTCGACATCATCTCCATCTTCCCTGAGTACTTCGCCCCGCTCGACGTCTCCCTGATCGGCAAGGCGCGCGAGCGCGGCACCCTCGACGTACGCGTCCACCAGCTCCGCGACTGGGCGCACGACGTGCACAGGACGGTCGACGACACGCCGTACGGCGGCGGTCCCGGCATGGTGATGAAGCCCGAGGTCTGGGGCGAGGCCATCGACTCGTTGATCGGCGACGGCACGCCGCGGGTGATCGTGCCGACGCCGAGCGGTCGGCCTTTCACCCAGGAGCTGGCCCAGGAGCTGGCCGCCGAGCCGTGGCTGCTGTTCGCCTGCGGGCGCTACGAGGGCATCGACTCGCGCGTCATGGCCGAGTACGGCGCCCGGCTGCGGGTCGACGAGGTCAGCATCGGCGACTATGTGCTGGCCGGCGGCGAGGTCGCGGTGCTGGTGATGGTCGAGGCCGTCGGCAGGCTGCTGCCCGGCGTGCTGGGCAACGCCCAGTCGGCCGTCGACGACTCCTTCGCTCCTGGTTCGATGCAGAACCTGGTGGAAGGCCCGGTCTACACCAAGCCGCCGGTCTGGCGCGGGCACGAGGTTCCCGCCGTGCTGCTGTCCGGACATCACGGAAAAGTCGCCCGGTGGCGGCGGGACGAGGCGCTCCGGCGTACCGTGGCGAACCGGCCGGAACTGGCGGCGGCGCTCGATCCGGAGACGCTCGACAAGCACGACAGGAAGTTGCTCGAAGAGCTGTCGTTTCGCGTCCGGCCGGAAGATGTGGCAAACTGAATCGCTGCCGACCGTCATACGGTTGGTCCGTCATGCCCGGGTAACGGTCCCGGGTTCATCAAATCAGCAGGCGTGTCCGCCGCGAGCTCCGGCCGGGTGGACCTCCGCGTGCTCGCGAGGACTTGAGGACTGCTCTCATGCACACGAAGATCCAGGAGCTCGAGAAGGCGACCCTTCGGAGCGACGTCCCGGCGTTCCGTCCCGGTGACACGCTCGAGGTCCACGTACGAGTCGTCGAAGGCAACCGCTCCCGCATCCAGGTCTTCAAGGGCTTCGTGCTGCGGCGGCAGGGCAGCGGCGCCCGCGAGACCTTCACGGTCCGCAAGGTCAGCTACGGCGTCGGCGTCGAGCGCACCTTCCCGGTGCACAGCCCGGTCATCGAGAAGATCGTGCTCGTGACCCGCGGTGACGTGCGTCGCGCCAAGCTCTACTACATGCGCGACCTGCGCGGCAAGGCCGCCCGTATCCGCGAGAAGCGCGAGGCGACCCCCGCGAAGTAACCCGAATCTTTCCCCGAAAGGCCCGTGCACCGCACGGGCCTTTCGGCTTTGCGGGGCCATTTCCTTTATGTGGAGCGACTCGCCCTTGGGTGTAACGTCGGTCGAGGCTTGTCGAGCCGTTCCATCATCTAGGCTCGTCAGCGATGACAAGCGAAGACCAGGAGTACGGCGCCTCGCGCCGCCCTGTCGAGGACGAGGTGGACGTGGTCGCCGAAGAGACTCAGAAGCCAGCAAAAGGCGACAAGGAGAAGAAGGGGTCGTTCTGGAAAGAACTGCCCGTTCTAGTCGTTGTGGCCCTCGTGCTGGCCCTGATCATCAAGACGTTCGTGATCCAGGCCTTCTACATTCCGTCGGAGTCCATGGAGAACACCCTGCTCAAGAACGACAGGGTCCTGGTCAACAAGCTCGTCTACCACACCCGTGACATCGAGCGCGGCGACGTGGTGGTCTTCTCCGGCGTCGACTCCTGGGACGGCGAGTTCGAGATGGAGGAGCCGTCCAACCCCATCGGGGCCTTCTTCCGCTGGGTCGGCACGGCCTTCGGCGTCGTGCCCGGCGAGAAGGACTACATCAAGCGGGTCATCGGCGTCGGCGGCGACCACGTCAAGTGCTGCGACTCCAAGGGGCGCATCACGGTCAACGGCACGGCCATCGACGAGGAGAGCTACCTCTATCCGGGCAATGTGCCGTCCGACAGGTTCTTCGACATCACCGTGCCGCCCGGGCGGCTGTGGGTGATGGGCGACCACCGTTCCGTCTCGCTCGACTCGCGCTCCCACACCGGTGACCAGGGCGGCGGCTCGATTCCCGAAGGTCAGGTCATCGGCCGGGCCTTCGTGATCGTCTGGCCGTTCAACCGGGCGGGCGTGCTGTCCATACCCGACACCTTCGCGCAGCCCGCGCTGCAGGCACTCGGTGGCGCCGTACCGCTGGTGGCCGGGTTCGGGCTGGCCGTACCCTTGGTCCTGGTTCGTCGGCGACGGTTGGGGAGGAAGCGCTGATGGCCGTCACCAAGAAGGCGGAGGGCGTGGCCAAAGAGAAGAAAAAGGGCGGCTTCCGGGAGACCGTCCTGTTGCTGGTGCTCGGGGTCGGCATCGCGCTGCTGCTGCAGGCGTTCGTCATCGGGTCGTTCTACATCCCGTCGGAGTCGATGGAGAACACCCTGCTGATCAACGACCGGGTCTTCGTCAACAAGCTGGCGGGCAGTCCCGAGCGCGGCGACATCGTGGTCTTCAAGGGCTGGCGCACCGGCGAGGACACCATCAAGCGGGTCATCGGCGTCGGCGGCGACAAGGTGGAGTGCTGCGACTCCAAGCACCGCATCCTCGTCAACGGCACGCCGCTCGACGAGGAGTCCTACCTCTTCCCCGGCGACTTCGGCGGCGGCGACAAGTTCAACGTCACCGTCCCGGCCGGCAAGTTGTGGCTGATGGGCGACCACCGCACCGCCTCGGCGGACTCTCGCGCCCACATGGACGAGCCCGGCGGCGGCTTCATCTCCGTCGACGACGTGATCGGCAAGGCGGTCGTCCGCTACTGGCCGCTGTCGCGCGGCTACCTGTTCTCCACACCCGAGACTTTCGACAAGGTCAAGTAAGGGGCTTTCGGTCGCGGTTTGCGGCGAATGGGGCGTACGCTGCGAGTGTCATGACAGTTGCGTTCCGCCCTCGACCGAGCGTCGTCCGGCGCGATTCCGGACTCTACGCCTATGAGCGGGCGCTGGCCCGCCGTGGGCTGACCCCGGTCGCGGGGGTCGACGAGGCGGGCCGCGGCGCCTGCGCCGGGCCGCTGGTCGTCGCCGCCGTCGTCCTGCGCAGGGAGATCGCCGGTCTCGGCGACTCCAAGCTGCTGTCCGCGCCGGTGCGCGAGCGTCTGTACGACCGCGTCGTCGCCACCGCCCACGTGGGCATCGTGGTGATCCCGGCCGCGGAGATCGACGCCCGAGGGCTGCACAAGAGCAACGTCTCGGGAATGCGGCGGGCCGTGGCGCAGTTGCCGTGTGACCCGGAGTACATCCTCACGGACGGCTTCCCGGTGCCCGGTATGCCCGCACCGTCCCTGGCGGTGTGGAAGGGGGACCAGGTGGCCGCCTGCGTGGCGGCCGCGTCGATCGTGGCCAAGGTGACGAGGGACCGCCTGATGGTCGATCTGGATCGAAGATTTCCTCAGTACGGTTTCGCCGAGCACAAGGGGTATGTCACGCCAGGACACCGTTTGGCACTGGAGAGGCATGGCCCGTGCCCCGAACACCGTTACTCCTTCGTCACGGTGGCCAGGGGCATGGGTGAAAATGAGATGGGGGCCGGGGTTGCCTGAGCAGGCGAACCGGGGGACCGGTACGACAGGAGGACCGCGATGAGCGCAGAGGATCTCGAAAAATACGAAACCGAGATGGAGCTGCAGCTTTACCGCGAATACCGTGATGTCGTCGGTTTGTTCACATACGTCGTGGAGACTGAGCGTCGGTTCTACCTGACCAACTCGGTCGACCTCGACGTCCGTACCGCGGAGAACGGCGACGTCTTCTTCGATGTGAAGATGCAGGACGCCTGGGTGTGGGACATGTACCGGCCGGCGCGGTTCGTGAAGAACGTGCGGGTGGTCACGTTCAAGGATGTGAACGTGGAAGAGCTGGCCAAGGCGGACCTGGAGATGCCCAAGGAAGGGTTCTCGGGGTAGAACCGGGGGCCGTCGGCGCGGGGCGCCGACGGCGTCTGGCCGTGGGGGGACGGGGCTTGCCGTCACCTCCTTTCACGGCAACATCACCGTTCACGTAGGTGCCGTCTTCCACGCGCCATCCCTCACCTGCCACACGTCAGTCGATGGCAGCGCCGCAACGGCCCGTAGGGACAGCCGTCCATCGCCGCCTGATTGAGCCGTGCGGCGGCTGGCGCGCTCCCGAGAGCCGCCTCTCCCGGGGCGCCACACCGGGCTGAGCGCGCAGCGTCTGGCCCGCGGTCGGCCACGTCGCAGCGCTCGCGTGCCTCAACCCGCCCTGCGGCGCGCGTGCCTCAACCCGCCCTGCGGCGCGCTGGCGTCGTTTGTCCCGGCGTAGGGCGCTCCGGCGTTCCGCCGTCCCGGAGTTAGGGTTCTGGCGTCCTACGGCCCGCCCTGGGCGCTCGCCGGCGTCCCTCATCCCCGAGGCCAGCGCACCGGTGTCGCGCGTCGAGGCAGGAGAGCACCCCGTAGCGCGAAGTTATCCACAGGCCATCACCGTCATCCCCTGGCTGTCCCCAGAATCCCGTTCGCCTCCTTCCGAACCCCTCGCCATCCGCCAAGGTCGGTCCCCGAACAACCCCGACAGACGGATGAACGGAGACGGCGCATGGCCCCCAAAGACGAGCTCGGCAAAGAAGGCGAGCACTTGGCCGCGATCTACCTCGAAGCCAAGGGGATGACGATCCTCGAACGCAACTGGCGCTGCCGCCGCGGCGAGATCGACATCATCGCCGTCGACGGTCAGGTCCTGGTGGTCGTCGAGGTGAAGACCCGATCGAGCAGGTCCCACGGCACAGCCCTGGAGTCCGTGAGCCACACCAAACTGGCCCGGCTCCGCATGCTGGCGGCCAAATGGCTGTCGGCGCAGTCCCGCTCCTTCGATGCCGTGCGCATCGACGTGATCGCCCTTGAGCGCTTCGCGGGCAACTTCGCCCTGCGCCACATCCGGGGGGCGATCTAGATGACCGTGGCCCGGACCCGCAGCGTCGCACTGGTCGGGGTGAGCGGCCGCAGCGTCGAGGTGGAGGCCGACGTGGGCAACGGCCTGGCCGGAATCCACCTCATCGGCCTGCCCGACACGGCGCTCAGCGAGGCCCGCGACCGGGTGCGTTCCGCCGTGGTCAACAGCAGCTACCCGTGGCCGGACGCCCGCATCACCGTCAGTCTCTTCCCCGCCAGCCTCCCCAAACGAGGCTCCCAGTTCGACCTCGCCATCGCCATGGCCATCCTGGGAGCCTCCGGAGTCGTCCCGGCGGAGCGCATCGCCGAGCCCTTCTTCCTGGGCGAACTCGGCCTCGACGGCCGCATCAGGGCCGTACGCGGCGTGCTCCCGTCCATCCTCGGCGCCGCGGCCGCGCACGAGGAGGCCACGGTGATCGTCCCGTCGGAGAACTCGGGTGAAGCCGGTCTGGTCCCCGACGTGAAGGTGATCCCGGTGGCTCATCTGCGTCAGCTGGTCGAGTGGCTCCGCAAAGGCGACAAGCCGCCCGAACCCGAGGCCCATGGGCGTGCCGAGACGCCCAAGCCCGTGACACAGCCCGCCGTCGACCTGGCGGACGTCGTCGGCCAGCCCGTGGCGCGCCGAGCGCTGGAAGTGTGTGCGGCCGGCGGCCACAACCTGTGGATGGTCGGCCCGCCCGGCACCGGCAAGACCCTCCTGGCCGAACGCCTTCCCACTCTCCTGCCGGACCTGGAGCTCGACCACGCCCTGGAGGTCACGGCCATCCATTCCGTCGCGGGTCTGCTGCCGCCCGACAGTCCCATGGTCAGCCGTCCGCCGTTCGTCAGCCCTCACCACACGGCGACGGCGGCCGCGATCATCGGCGGTGGCAGCACGGTCGTCCGTCCGGGCGCGGTGTCCCTCGCCCACAGGGGCCTGCTGTTCATGGACGAGGCTCCCGAGTTCCCTCGTCACGTCCTCGACTCGTTGCGGCAACCGCTGGAATCCGGGCGCGTCACCGTGTCCAGATCCGCGGCCTCGGTCACGTTCCCCGCCCGGTTCATGCTCGTGCTGGCCGCGAACCCGTGCCCCTGCGCCCAGGCCGACGACCAGGCCGGCGCCACCTGCCGCTGCTCGCCCACCACCAGACGCCGATACCTGGGCCGACTGTCCGGCCCCCTGCTCGACCGCATCGACATGAAGGTCACGGTCGCCCGCTCGTCCAGACGCGAGCTTCTGGCCGACCGTCAGTTCGTCGAGTCCAGCGAGACGGTGGCGGAACGCGTCCTGCTGGCCCGCCGACGCGCCGTCAAGCGCCTGGCCCACACCCCTTGGCGGACGAACGCCGAGATCCCCTCCTCCGTCCTCCATGCCGACTTCCGTCCCTCCGAGGCGGCGATGAAGCCCATGACCTCCTGTCTCGACTCGGGCTCCCTCACCGCCCGCGGCCTCGACCGCACCTTGCGCGTCGCCTGGACCCTCGCCGACCTCGCAGGCAAAGACCGCCCCGAAGAAGACGAGACCACCGCAGCCCTCGGCTTCTGGCTCGGAGTACGACCGTGACCCCGGCCACCCACCCGCCCATGAAGATCATCAGGAGGCAATGTGACCAGTCCGGAGCATGTGGCACGTGCGGCCCTCATGCGAGCCGCCGACGTGGGCGACACGGCCATGGGCCGTCTGGTGGCACACCTCGGTGCCTCCGGCGCGGTGGAGGCGATCCGCGAGCGCGCACTTCCCCCGGCCTTCACCGCTCAGGAGTCGCGGCAGGAACGTCCGTGTGACCTGCCGGGGCGGCTGAACGCCTGGTTCGTCCGGCTGGCGGCCTCGAAGCCCGCCGCCGACCTGGAAGCCGGCGAGCGGTTCGGAGCCAGGCTGATCATCCCCGGCGATCCCGAATGGCCCACGCAGCTGGACCACCTCGGCCCGAGCCGTCCCCTCGGCCTCTGGCTGCACGGCTCGGCCGACCTCCGCTTCGCCTGTCTCAAATCCGTGGCCGTCGTAGGAGCGCGAGCGGCCACCCAGTACGGCCTGCACATCGCGGCCAACTTCGGCATCGGCCTCAGCGAGGCAGGCTGGTCCGTCGTCTCCGGCGGCGCGTACGGGGTGGACGGCGCGGCGCACAAGGGCGCCCTGCTGGCCGAGTCGCCCACGGTGGTCGTCCTGGCCTGCGGAGTGGACATCTGTTATCCGAGCGGCCATCAGGACCTGTTCGCCAAGGTTCGCGACCAGGGTGTCGTGATGAGCGAATGTCCGCCCGGCGTCCACCCCACCCGCGCTCGCTTCCTGATCAGGAACCGTCTCATCGCCGCCCTGACCAGAGGAACGGCCGTGGTGGAGGCAGCCCTGCGCAGCGGTGCCCTGAACACCGCAGGCCACGCGCTCACCCTCAATCGGCACCTGGGCGCCGTGCCAGGCCCCACCACGTCCGCGCTGTCGGCCGGGTGCCACAAACTCCTGCGCGAACGCAAGGCGGTCTGCGTCACGACGCCGGAGGAAATGATCGAGCTGGTCGGCGTCATAGGCGACGACCTGGCCCAACAGACGAGAACCCCCGTCGTCCCCCGTGACCGTCTCAGCGAATCCACCAAGAGAGTCCTGGACGCCATCCCCACCCGCGGCGGCGCCGGACCCGCATCGATAGCAGTCTCAGCCGGCGTCAGCATGGACATCACGCTGAGCGCCCTGGGCGGCCTGGCCGCGGCCGGCTACATAGAACGAGCAGCCGGCGGTTGGCGCCTCCGCAAAACCACAACCAGCTACCTGAAAGCCCCTGAAACCATGGCTCTGGCCCCGCCTCCCGCCAACGAAGCCCCAGCCACAGACCCACCTCCCCCCACGGAAGACGACACTCCGCCCCCACCCCACCCCCAAGAACTCGCAACCCCCTTCTGACCGGTCCCGCACGAGTTCATGGGATGAGTCGCACGCAGGTGACCGACATGTGGACGGCGTGACGCGCAGCCGAGCCGCCGTCAGCGCCTGTAGCGGGACGTGCGCGATCACTGGGACGGTGGGGTTGCCGACCCGGCCCGGTGGGCACCGTACTGAGCCGGGCATGAGCGAGCAGTGATACGACTGGTGGATGTCCGCGCGGACAGTGGGGAAGCCTTGGACAACGACTTGAACGACAGCCTGAACCCCGACCTGAATGCCGACGAAGTCCTTGCGGAGTTCGAGAGGTACCTGCGGTTCGAACGCGACCTCTCTCCGCACACAGTGCGGGCCTATCTCTCCGACATCACCGCCCTCCTCGACCACCTTCGCGGTCGGCTCGACGGCCTGGACATCGGCGAGCTGCGAGCCTGGCTGGCCGACCAGCACGGCGCCGGCAAGGCGAGGGCCACGCTGGCCCGCAGAACAGCCTGCGTCCGCACCTTCACCGCGTACTGCCATCGCCGGGGCTGGCTGGCCGCCGATCCCGGGCTGTTGCTGGGCAGCGCCAAGGCACCACGCCCGTTGCCCGCCGTGCTCGACCAGGAGCAGGCCCAGACCGTCCTGAACGCGCCCGTCTCCACGGGCGACCCCAAGGACCTCCGAGACCAGGCTCTCCTGGAGCTCCTGTACGCCACAGGCGTGCGGGTGGGTGAACTCTGCGCGCTCGACGTCGACGACGTGGACCGGGACCGGCATGTCATCAGGGTCCTGGGCAAGGGACGAAAGGAGCGTTCCGTGCCGTTCGGACTACCGGCCCTTCGAGCCCTGGACCGATGGTGCATCAACGGACGCCCCATCTGGGTTCGAGAACGCTCCGGGCCGGCCCTCTTCCTCGGCGTCCGTGGCGGCCGGATCGACGCGGGCACCGTACGGCGGGTGGTCCACGCGCGACTGGCCCAGACGGAGGGCGCCCCGGACATGGGCCCACACGGCCTGCGGCACACCGCGGCAACCCATCTGCTCGAAGGGGGAGCGGACCTGCGGAGCGTCCAGGAACTGCTCGGTCACGCCTCCCTCAACACGACCCAGATCTACACCCACGTCTCGATCGACCGCCTCCGCACCGCCTACCGCCAAGCCCACCCCCGCGCCTGATCGATGAAACCAGGGCTGCAACCGTCCGCTCACAAATCCCTCACGCCCCTCCTCACACCGTTCCCACTGACTGCCTACGACCCTCCGCCCCCTCACAACCCTCCACCTTGGCGACCTGCGGCCTTTCGCCCAGAAACCCTTCGCTCTGTGGCCTTCGCTGACCCGCTGGGAGACGAGGGAGCGAGTGGGCCGTTGGGCGTCGAAGCTTGAGCTCACGAACGCAGGTGGGTTCAACGCGCACCGCCCAGGCGACGCCGACCCGCAAGGCATGACGACACATCGGCCTGAGGACCAGACGGTGTGAAGACCCAGCGGTGATGCCTGTGTGAGGACCCTTGGAGGGATGAAAAGCGACGGAGCGAAGGCGCGTGCCTCCGCTGGCGCAGGTCGTGAATGTACGACGGTCCGGAGAGACAAGGAGGCGGTGATCCACCTGGCCGCCAAGCGCCGGGTCCGAGTACGGCTGGACAGGAGGCGTGCGAGTACGGCTGGACAGGAGGCGTGCGAGTACAGCTGGACAGGAAGCGTGCGGAGACGAGGCGTGCCTGCGCTGAACGTTTGAAGAGCCTGGCTTGTGCCGGTACAGGGGACACCCCATTTCGCCGGCGCTTCCCAGATGACCCAGCGTCTTCCAGATCACAGGGCACGCGCATCGCCGGACTTTCCCGCAACGGAGCAGGTGGAGCCGACTTTCCCGCAACGGAGCAGGGGAAGAGGGATCACCCGCTGGGAGTGCGTACGAAAAGAAGACATGGGTCGCCCCTGTGTGCCCAGAGGGGGACCAAGGCGTGGTTGTCGCTTCATCAGCTTCCCTTCGCGACGCAGGGAGGTGTCTCGCATGTAGGAAGCGATGGCCGGGCAGCCAGTGACATCGGCCTTCCACGCGGCCACGAACTTCATCGGCGCTGCTCGTTTAGGGGCGGGGCGCCCTGGTCGCCACGAACAGCCACAACTCACTTTGCAACGGACGGCGTGTTGCAACACGCGACTCACAACTTCCACGGGGTTGTGCGACTCGTGCGCTACTTCACGCCACAACTCGGCAGGGCAGCCTGTCGCCTCGCGAGTTGGTGGTCCGAGGGTCCGGCGGCGCTGGCGGTGGCGATGGCGCCCGCGGCGGTGAGGGTGGCGAGGGGCGAAGGAGTCACTCTGGGGGAGGGGCTTGGTCCGGTTCGGAGACTCAAGCGTGCCCCGATGAGGGTTGGCGGGTCGCGTGCATCATTCCGGGGCGAAGGAGCATCGTGGCCGCTCTGGAGGGATCTATGCGGTTCTCGGAGTGACAGCTGTGGGTCTCGGCGTGAGCTTGGGGCTGCATGCGCGAGCGTTGGAGCGCTGAGGGCGAAGGTCTCTTTTTTGGTGGGTTTTCGGGCTTCAGGCGGAGCGCTGTGAGGGGGGATCCGGGCGTCTGTGTGCTCCTTCCGATCGTGGGGGCTTGCGATGTTGACCGGGTTGGCCGGTTCTTGGGCTGTGCGGCTTCTTGTGGAGGCGTCGGCGGCGGCGTAGGGCCGTGATCAGGAGGACGGCGCCAAGGAGAGTGCCCAGTCCGGCTGCTGTGGCTGTGGGCAGGGAGGCCGCATGTGTGAGGAGCTGGATGTCGGGTTTGCGGGGTGTGGTGGGGCGCTCGGTTGGATCAAACGGTTGCTTGGGAGCTGGGGTCCATCGGGTGCGGAGGGGCAGGTTGCTGGAGCGCATCTCGGGACGAGAGGGGGTGGCTTCAGGGGTGATGATCAGAGGTTCGGTGCCCGGAAGTGCGACAGGCGCGAGCGCTTGCAGGGCGGTGGCGTTGGGGGATGGGGGTGGGTTCTGCGGGGCGGAAGGGGAGTCGTGGTGCCCCAGGAGCGTGAGCAGGGACGGGTGTTGGGGGACGAGGAGCGGGGGCGGCGGGGTTGTGGTGTTGGGCGCAGAGCTTTCAGTGGGGGCGAAGGGGAAGGTGAGGGGCGATTCGGACCGTGCCTTGGGGGTTGGAGGCAGCAGGGGTGGGGTGACTGGGGGCGTGGTGGATGTGGGCCAGAGGGGGAGGAGGCGGATGGAGGCGTGGCCCAACAGGAGCAGCGGGTCCAGGTAGCGGGAGCTTTGGATGAGGCCCCAGTGCAGGCATGACTCCTGGCAGTGGCCCTGTACGGCTTGTACGACTCCCAGACGGGCGCCCATCGTGATCGGCTCGCCTTGCTTCACCGACGCGGTGATCGGCAGGTACGTCGTTCGGAGGCCGCTTGGGTGGTCGATGGTGACGACCCCTCTTCCGCCTACTGAGCCTGCGTAGTGGACGGTGCCTGTGCCGGCGGCCAGGACGGGCGTGTCGGCCGGGGCGGCCAGGTCCATGCCTCGGTGTCCGGCCAGCCATGGGGCGGAGGGCGGGGCGAAGCGGCGCAGGATGCGGGGGGTGCCGTCGAGTGGCCAGCGCCAGGCGGGTGGGGTGGCCCTTGCCGGAGGAACCGGGGCGGTGATGGCCGTGATGCTGATCATCGTTGTGAGCATGGCCAATGCGGTCAGGGCTTGGCGTGCCTTGTTCCGGGGGCAGGGCTCCGGCGGTGGGGGTGCTGGGTGAGGGGACATGGCGGGGAGTCTTGTCGGGGGCGCCCTCCGGAGGTCGAGGCGAGCGGGATTCTGGGGACGAAGGGAGCAGTGGTGAGCCTCTTGTGGACGGCGGTAGCAGCCAGTTAGGGGGCGGGTGGGGAAGCTGTGGGGAGCAAGAGGTGGTGGCGATGGGCGGGGGCGGAGAACGGCGCCGTCGGCGTCACCAGAACGGGCGCTGTTGAGCGCCGCGCGACCGTGACACAGAGGAGGGTCCGTGGCGGCGGATCGAGAAGCCTTGGAGGGAGGGGCCGTGGTGGCAGGGTCGAGGAGCCTCAATGGGAGGGGCCGTGGCGGCGGGGCCGAGGAGCCTCAGGGGGAGGGTCCGTGGCGGCGGGAGGCCAGGGGGTGCGGGGCGTTGTGCGGTGCTGTGGAGTTCGTCGGGCGCGGTCGAGGGGCTAGATGAGGGAGCGGCGCTTGGATTCGATGAGGTGGGTCAGCGCGTGGGGGAGGGAGGGCTGAGAGGGAGGGGGCGGGGTGTGGAGGTGCTGCTTCTGAGGACTGTTGGGGCGTAGGGGGGAGAGCCAGATCCACAGGGTGCTCAGGGCGATGCCCGCCGCGCTCAGCAGAATGACCGGTCGCAGCCCGATGAACTCGCCCAGTACGCCGCCGGTCAGCCCGCCGAGGGCCAGGACGCCCTGCACGGCGAAGGTCATGGTGGCGTTCACGCGGCCCCGGAGGGCGGTGGGGGTGTCGCGGAGTGTGATCACGCCCATGCAGGTGGAGAAGGCGACCACGATGACGCCGGTCATCACGCCGGTGAGGCCGAGGACGGTGAGCTTCACCCAGAGGGGACCGTCCACGACGCCGACGGCGAGGATGTCCAGCGGGAAGAACAGGACGGCGACGAGCAGGACGCGGTTCTCGCCGTAGCGCTTGGCCAGGCGGGAGGTGAGCCAGGCGCCCAGGAGACCGCCCAGGCCGCTCAGGGCCGTGAGGAAGCCGATCATCCCCTTGGGGATGCCGAGCGTGTTGACCATGTAGAGCATGTAGACGGCGATGTACGCCATGGCGAAGAAGTTGATCGTCACACCCGCGCCGAGGACGGCTCGGAGCGTGCGGTTGGTGAGGCTGGTTCGCAGGCCCTCGACGATGTCGCGCCACATGCTGGACGAGCGGTTGGGCTCGTTGTGCTCGGGCGTGCGGATCGAGCGCAGCAGGAAGGCGGAGGCGAGGAAGGCCAGCGCCTCCGCCAGTACGGCGAACGGCGCGGTGAGTGTCTGGACCAGGATGCCGGCCAGGCCGGGTCCGCTCACGGAGGCCACCGAGTACGAGGCTTGGAAGCCGGCCATGGCCTCGGTGCGCTGCGACGGGTCCACGACCGCGGCTATGTAGGGGAAGTTGGCGGACTTGAACATGACGCCGGCCGTACCGATGACCAGGGCCACGATGACCAGCCAGGGCACAGTGAGGACGCCGAACAGCCAGGCCAGCGGGACGGTGAGGGCCGCCGCGCAGGACACGAGCTCGCAGGCGATCATCAGCGGGCGGTGCCGGGCGAGGCGGTCGGAGATGGCGCCCGACTGGAGGCCGAACAGCAGGGCGGGCAGGGGCGCGGCGGCGGTGAGCAGCCCCATCTCGGTGGGGGAGGCGGTCAGCAGCGTGATGGCGGTCAGGGGGACGGCCAGCTTGGAGACCTCCGAGCCGGTGATCGAGATCGTGCGGGCGCTCCACAGGAGGCGGTAGTCGCGCTGCTTGCGAAGGGGGACTGGGGGCGTCGTGTCCATGCTCGGGGTCTCCGGGGTAGTGCTAGGGGCAGGTGTGAAAGGAAGACTTCATAAGTATGAAGGGATTCCTTCAGAGTTGTAAAGGGAATGCTTCACATCTGCCGGCGGGTACCTTTGGCACATGACGCAGGACATGGAGAGGCTCAGCGATCCCAAGATGATGCGAGCGCTGGCCCACCCGGCGAGGCTCCTGATCCTCAACCGGCTCGGCGTGGAGGGCAGTGCCACGGCGACCGAGGTGGCGGAGATCGCCGGGATCACGCCCAGCGCCGCGAGCTACCACCTGCGCATGCTGGCCAAGTACGGCTTCGTCGAGGACGCCCCGCCCAGGGGCGACGGACGCGAACGGCTGTGGAGATCGACGCACAAGCCGTTCAGCGTGGGCGTGCTGCCGGACGACCAGCCGGAGGTCCGTGACGCCAAGACCCTGCTGATCAAGGCGTTCCGCAAGGAGGCCGGCGACGAGGCGGACCGGGCCCTGGCCAGGAGCGAGCACGAGCCGGACGAATGGCGCGACGTGATCCGCTTCAGCCGCACCCGGATCAGGGTCGACGCGAGCGAGCTCGGACGGCTGAATGCGGAGATCGAGAAGCTGCTGGAGCCGTACATCGCTCATCAGCGCAGCCCGGAGGAGGCGCCGAGCGGGGCCAGGGTCGCCGAGGCGCAGATCAGCCTCTTCCCGGTCGCCCCCAGGACGTGGCCGGGGTTGCCCACGGAGGACCACGGTGCGGGCTGAGCCGTACCCAGGAATGTCGGTTTGACCTCAGACGGTCAGCCTGGGGCGGTGTGGGAGGTAGACTTTTCGATGGCCTGTGGCAACAGGCCGACTTCGCATGCCCCGTTGCGGACCGCACCCTCGGTCCGGGCCTCGGCCCGGCTGGAGCGGTTTTGGGGCATCAGGGCGGTAGACAACGCGCTGCCGCGGCACAACCGAGAACTGCGCCCATCCGCAGGGCGCCCAGACCTGGAGGACCATCACATGGCCCCCGTCGTCACCATGCGACAGCTGCTCGAGAGCGGCGTTCACTTCGGCCACCAGACCCGTCGGTGGAACCCGAAGATGAAGCGCTTCATCTTCACCGAGCGCAACGGCATCTACATCATCGACCTGCAGAAGTCGCTGTCGTACATCGACCGTGCCTACGACTTCGTCAAGGAGACCGTCGCCCACGGCGGCACGATCCTGTTCATCGGCACCAAGAAGCAGGCTCAGGAGGCCATCTCCGAGCAGGCCGCGCGGGTCGGCATGCCCTACGTGAACCAGCGCTGGCTGGGCGGCATGCTCACCAACTTCTCCACCGTGCACAAGAGGCTTCAGCGTCTGAAGGAGCTCGAGGAGCTCGACTTCGACAACGTCGCCGGCTCGGGGCTCACCAAGAAGGAGCTCCTCATGCGCCGTCGCGAGAAGGACAAGCTCGAGCGCACGCTCGGCGGCATCCGTGACATGGGCCGCGTGCCCAGCGCGGTGTGGATCGTGGACACGAAGAAGGAGCACATCGCGATCAGCGAGGCCAAGAAGCTTGGCATCCCGGTCGTCGCGATCCTCGACACCAACTGCGACCCCGACGAGGTCGACTACCCGATCCCGGGCAACGACGACGCCATCCGCGCCGTCGGCCTGCTCACCAGGGTCGTCGCCGACGGTGTCGCCGCCGGTCTGATGGCTCGCTCCGGCGCCGCCCGCGGCGACGAGAAGCCGGCCGCCGCCGAGCCGCTGGCCGAGTGGGAGCGCGAGCTCATCGAGCAGGGCCAGGGTCAGGCCGCCGCTGAGGAGGCCGCTCCTGAGGCCGCCGCCGAAGAGGCTCCGGCCGAGGAGGCTCCGGCCGAGGCCGCCGCCGAGGAGGCCCCCGCTGCCGAGGCTCCGGCCGAGGACGCTCCGGCCGCCGAGGCGAAGCCCGAGTCCGAGCCGCAGGCCTGAGACCCGGCCGCCGGGCTCGGGCGTGAGGCCGGGCACGGCACAGGCGCCGGTTCCGCGCCGCAGGTCGTCACAGACCGCGGCGCGGGGCGGGCACCCGGCTGAGCGAGGGCGAGCGGAACCGAGGTCCCGTGAGGGCTGAGGCTTGGAAGGGCAAGGTGCGCGTCTCGACTGGGCAAACGGCCGAGCCGGGACGGCAAGCCGGGCAGGACGGCACCACGCCGAGGCGGTAAGCCGAAGCAGGGTGGCGTCGGGCCGAGGCGGTGAGCGAGGCCGGGTGGCCATCGGGAACCGAGGCGGTGAGCCGAGGGGGATGACCATCGGGCCGGAGCGATAAGCCGAGCCTCGCTGGGCAGTATGCCGAGCGAGGCGGAGCGGCGCTCCACCGGCGGAGCCCGTCCTGCTGACGCGGAGTCCCGGACGACAGCCGGGCAGGCCAGGTGAAAGCCAGGCAGGCCAGGCGGAACCCGGGGCGATCGGGCGGATGGCCGAAAGGCTGGGCGAAAGTCCAGGTGGTCGGGTGAAAGCCTTGCCCGTCGGGCGGGAGTCCGGGGGCGGGTGGAAGGCCGGCCTGTCGGCGGAAGTTCGGCGTCCGGGCATCGTCCAAGGGCGACCCGGCACGACAGTCCGCAACCGAGCATCACAGCCTGAGACCGCGCAAGACCGAGGCAGAACGCACGACCCGCGCACGACCCGCGCACGACAAGGCCCTGGTACGGCACGCTCCTGCCGCACCGACCAGGGGAGGGCGCCCAGGGCGTCCACCCCGATCCCACGACGACGACGAAATCCCACAAGGAATAAGAGCAATGGCTTCCGTGAACATGGCCGACGTCAAGCGGCTTCGCGAGATCACCGCTGCCGGCATGATGGACTGCAAGAAGGCGCTTGAGGAGTCCGAAGGCGACTTCGACCGCGCCATCGAGCTCCTGCGCCTCAAGGGCGCCAAGGACGTGGGCAAGCGCGAGGCCCGTACGGCCTCCAACGGCCTCGTCGCCCTCCAGCAGGACGGCGACTCCTCCGCCGCCCTGCTCGAGCTCAACTGCGAGACCGACTTCGTGGCCAAGGGCGAGCGCTTCCAGGAGCTGGCCGCCGGTGTGGTCGCGCACATCCTGGAGAGCAAGCCCGCCGACGTGGCGACGCTGCTCGACTCCTCCTTCGACGGCAAGTCCGTCAAGGAGCACCTGGACGTGGCCAACGCCGCGCTCGGCGAGAAGATCGAGATCCGCCGCTTCGCCGTGCTCGAGGGCGGCTACATCGGCGCGTACATGCACAAGACCGACCCGGCGCTGCCGCCGGCGGTCGGCGTGCTCGTGCAGCTCGACAAGCCGAACGCCGAGGTCGCCAAGGACATCGCCCAGCACGCCGCGGCGATGGCCCCGCAGTACCTCAAGGCCGACTCCGTCCCCGCCGAGGTCGTCGAGAAGGAGCGCAAGCTCTTCGAGGAGATGACTCGCGAGGAGGGCAAGCCCGAGGCCGCCATCGGCAAGATCGTCGAGGGTCGCGTCAACGGCTGGTACAAGGACTTCACCCTGGTCCAGCAGGCCTTCGTGAAGGACAACAAGAAGAGCGTGGGCAAGTACGCCGAGGAGAACGGCGTCGAGGTGCTCGCCTTCGTCCGATTCAAGGTCGGCCAGGCTTAGGCTTGAGCAAACTGCCTGCCCAGAGTTCCACCCTATGAAGGAGGCCGCCGCCGTGCAGGACCACCGGGAGTCAGCCCACGAATCCACACGGACGGCGGCTTCCTCATCACCCAGCCCGCAGAGTCCACTGAGGTGGAAGCGGGTGATGTTGAAGCTGTCAGGCGAGGCGTTCGCCGGAGACGACCCGCTGGGCATCGCCCCGGCCGTCGTCGACCACCTGGCCGACTCGATCACCGAGGCCGTGCGCGAGGGCGTGCAGGTCGCGGTCGTCGTCGGCGGGGGGAACATGTTCCGCGGCGCCACCCTGTCCCAGGGCGGCATCGACCGCGCCAGGGCCGACTACATGGGCATGCTCGGCACGGTGATCAACTGCCTGGCGCTGCAGGACTTCCTGGAGAGGCGGGGCGTCGAGACCCGCGTCCAGACCGCCATCACCATGCAGCAGGTCGCCGAGCCCTTCCTGCCGCGCCGCGCGATCAGGCACCTGGAGAAGGGCCGCGTGGTCATCTTCGGGGCGGGTCTCGGCTCGCCGTACTTCTCCACCGACACCGCGGCGTCCCAGCGGGCCCTGGAGATCGGCGCCGAGGCGCTGCTCAAGGGCACGCAGGTCGACGGGATCTACGACTCCGACCCGCGCAAGAACCCCGACGCGGTCCGGTTCGACCACCTTGACTACGGCGAGGTGCTGCTCCGCGACCTCGCGGTCATGGACGCGACCGCGATCAGCCTGTGCAAGGACAACGATCTGCCGATCGTGGTCTTCGACCTGATGGGCGAGGGCAACATCCTGCGAGCGGTACGCGGTGAGAAAATCGGCACGCTGGTGAGTCCCGCAGGCAAATGAGGGAGCTCTAGCCCGACACCGCCAGCTAGTAGACAGGGAGCCGCTGTGATCGACGAAACCCTCCTCGAAGCCGAGGAGAAGATGGACAAGGCCGTCTCGGTCGCGAAGGAGGACTTCGCGACCATCCGGACCGGCCGGGTCACCCCCGCGATGTTCAACAAGATCAATGCGGAGTACTACGGCACTCCGACACCGGTGCAGCAGTTGGCCTCGTTCCACCTGCCCGAGGCGCGCATGGTCATCATCCAGCCCTTCGACAAGAGCGCGATGGGTGCGATCGAGAAGGCCATCCGCGACTCCGACCTCGGCGTCAACCCGACCAACACCGGCGACGTGATCCGCGTGACGTTCCCGGAGCTGTCCGAGGAGCGCCGCAAGGAGTACATCAAGGTCGCCAAGAACAAGGGCGAGCACGCCAAGGTGTCGATCCGCAACATCCGTCGTACGGCCAAGGAGGCCCTCGACAAGATGATCAAGGACGGCGAGGCGGGCGAGGACGAGGTCCGCCGGGCGGAGAAGGAACTCGACGACCTCACCCAGAAGCACGTCGCCAAGATCGACGAGCTGCTCAAGCACAAGGAAGCCGAGCTGCTCGAAGTCTGAGCGGCACGCCTCGCGGCCCTCGCCGGAAGGCGGGGGCCGTGGCTATGGAGAGTGTCTGTGGAAGAACGTACGGCCGGCACCGGTCCCGACGGCGGCAGCCGTACCGGAAGGAACCTGCCGGCCGCGATCGCGGTGGGTGTGGGGCTGGGTGCACTGGTCCTCGGTACCCTCTACACGATCAAGGAGCTCTTCCTCCTGGTGGTCGTGGTGTGCGTCGGCGTGGGCGTGCTGGAGCTGACCAAGGCGTTCGCCACGCGCGGGATCAAGGTCCCGGCCGTCCCGGTGCTCGCGGGGCTGGTGGCCATGCAGGCCGGGGCGTACTGGGGCGGTCCCTTCTGGCTGCTGGGGTCGTTCGCGGTGTTCGCGTTCGTGCTGCTGGTGTGGCGGATGTTCAGCGACGGCACCGACGGCTACGTGCGCGACGGCACGGCCTCGGTGTTCACGCTGTTCTACCCGGCGATGCTGGCGGCGTTCGTGGCGTTGCTGCTCGCGCCGCCCGACGGCCGCGACCGGGTGCTGATCTTCATCGCGGTGACCGTGGCCAGCGACATCGGCGGCTACGTCGCGGGTGTGCTGTTCGGCAGGCACAAGATGACGGTCATCAGCCCGAAGAAGACCTGGGAGGGCTTCGCCGGGTCGGTGATCGCCTGCACGCTGGTCGGCGGCTGGCTGGTGACCTGGCTGCTGGACGGCCCGCTCTGGCTGGGCGCGCTGATCGGGGCGCTGGCGGCGTTGCTGGCGACCGTGGGCGACCTCATCGAGTCGATGATCAAGCGGGACCTCGGCATCAAGGACCTCGGCACGATCCTGCCGGGGCACGGCGGCCTGATGGACCGCCTCGACTCGCTGGTGACCACGCTGGTGCCGGTCTGGCTGCTACTGACGCTGTTCCTCTAACGCCTCCGTCGTCACGGGGGTGAGCCACAACCACCGGACGGCCTCCCCGCCGAACGCGAACCCCGACATGTCTGGCATGTCGGGTGGGTCGGCCCGCATGAGGACCCCCGAGTACTGCGGCCCCAGCGGGAACGTCGACGGCTCGTGGTACCACTTGGCCGTGTGCCCGTGGCCGAGCCAGGTCACCGAGTGCCACGGATACTGGGCCAGCCACACCAGCAGCAGCGCCGCGTCCCTGGGGTCGTCGTGGGTGGCCACGGCCAGCTCGATCCGGGCGTAGGCGTCGGGGCGGTCGATCCACTGCTCGACCGTCGGCATGCGCTGGCAGCTCATCCCCACCGTGGACAGCACGGTCGGCTCGCGGCCCTCGTACGGGGGCCGTTCGGTGATGCCGACGGTCGGCAGGCGCTCGCCGCTGGCGTCCCAGTAGCGGCCCGCCGGGCCCAGCACCCGGTCGAGATGGCCCATGACGAACTGCTGGAACGACGGCCACGACCCCTCGCCGTGCCGCCAGCGCCAGTAGGAGGTGGCGTTGGAGATGCGCGGCCGCAGCCCCTCCAGCGCCTCCGACAGCGCCCACGCGAACGGCGACTCGCCCACGGCGTCGCGGGCGTACCCGGGCATGCCCCTGCTCATGTCGGCCCAGCCGGGGATGACGGCGAGCAGGTCGTCGTCCTCGTAGAGGGCCACGCCGTCGCCCTCCTCGAACCACAGGGCGGACAGCTGCCCGAGCGGCCTGCGTCCCTCGGGATGCGTCGTGTTGCTCCTGGGCATCAGCGGGGGCAGGCCGGAGTTGATCCGGGCCAGGTCGACCACGGCCGGGGCCGGCCGATGGTTGGCCAGCCAGACCGCTCCGTGGACGGCGCCCTCCGGCGAGCACAGGTAAGCTACCGAGGAGTCCTCGTCCCGCTCGACCACGAGCGTGCGGCTGCCGTAGGGGTTACCGGCGGCGAGGACGACCTCGGTCCCACCCTCGCCAGATGCCGACCGGAAAATCGCCATACGAGATGACTGTAGATCGGGCGGCGACCCTGACGCGAGCCGTACCGTGATCAGGAATGCCGCCTCCGCGGCCGGCGTTCACTAACCTGGCCGGTGAGAAATCCCGGTAGTCCCCCGAGCAAAGGCAGAAACGTGTCCCAGCAGCCAGGCCAGCTCACCTTCGTCGCGCCGCGGCGGGCCAAGCCCGCGCGGCACCTGGCGGACCTGTCCATGGCCGAGCGCCGGGCCGCGGTCACCGAGCTGGGTGAGAAGGCCTTCCGCGCCGACCAGCTCTCGCGCCACTACTTCGAGCGCCACACCACCGACGTCGCCGCGATGACCGACCTGTCCCCGGCGGCCCGCGACAAGCTGTCGGCGCTGCTGCCGACGCTGCTCACGCCGGTCAAGGAGCTGACCACCGACGGCGGCACGACCCGCAAGACGTTGTGGCGGCTGTTCGACGGCGCGCTGGTCGAGTCGGTGCTCATGCGCTATCCCGAGCGGGTCACGATGTGCGTGTCGTCGCAGGCCGGCTGTGGCATGAACTGCCCGTTCTGCGCCACCGGCCAGGCGGGCCTGACCCGCAACATGTCCACCGCCGAGATCGTCGAGCAGGTGGTCTCCGGGGCCCGCGCGCTGGCGGCGGGCGAGGTACCGGGCGGGCCCGGCCGGGTGAGCAACATCGTCTTCATGGGCATGGGCGAGCCGCTGGCCAACTACAAGCAGGTGATCGGCGCCGTGCGCCGTATCGTCGAGCCCGCGCCGCACGGCCTCGGCATCTCCGCCCGCGGCGTCACGGTCTCGACCGTCGGGCTGGTGCCCGCCATCGGCAAGCTCGCCGACGAGGGGCTGCCGGTCACGCTGGCGCTGTCCCTGCACGCGCCCGACGACGAGCTGCGCGACACGCTCGTGCCGATCAACACGCGCTGGAAGGTGGCCGAGGTCCTCGACGCGGCCTGGTCGTACGCGGCCAGGACCAAGCGCCGCATCTCCATCGAGTACGCCCTGATCAAGGACGTCAACGACCAGGAGTGGCGGGCCGACCTGCTCGGCAAGCTGGTCAGGAACAAGCTCGTGCACGTCAACCTGATCCCGCTCAACCCCACGCCGGGCTCCAAGTGGACGGCCTCCCGGCCGGAGGACGAGCGGGCGTTCGTGCGCCGGCTGGAGTTCCACGGGGTGCCGGTGACCGTGCGCGACACCCGCGGCCGCGAGATCGACGGCGCCTGCGGCCAGCTCGCCGCGGCCGAGTAGGGTCCGGCCCCGCCACCGATCAGCGCGCGCCTGCACCTCGCGGCGGTCGGCGGGGGCGGTTCATCTCGTGGCGGTCGAGCGGGCGGCGAAGGTCTCGACCAAGTCGGCGATCATGGCGGCGCCCCGGCTGTTGAGGTGCACGGTGTCGGTGGTGAGCCGCAGGCCGCGGCCGGTGGAGATGGCGTCCAGGCTGCGGCCGAGCAGGAAGTGCTGCATCGCGGCGGTCTGCGCCTGATTGCCCTCGGGGCGGTAGTGGGTGCGGGGCGAGGTGCCTTCCAGGTCGGCGGTCATGCGCTCGTTGAGCGGCAGGTAGGTCACGCCCTGCTCGGCGGCGACCGTCCTGACGATCTCGGCGAACTCCTGGGTGCGGCGCACCGGGACCGAGTCCAGGTCCTCGCCGATGACCGGCGGGGAGATCAGCGCCACGCGGGCCATGGTCTCGTTCTGCAGGCGGGCGGCGATGGCCGTCAGGTTGGCGGCGTACGCGGCGGGCGTGGGGTTCTCCGCGAGCTTCCAGCGCTTGCGCAGGGCCCTCGCCCGCTTCTCGCTCAGAGTGGCGTTGGCGTCGTTGGTGCCGATGAGCACGGTGACCACGTCCGGATCCTGCCGCACGATGTCGTCGAGGCGTTTGAGCAGCTCGGACGACGGCTCGTAGTTGACGCCCGCGTTGATCACCGTCTCGCCGGGCAGCCGGTCGCGCAGCATGGCCACGTAGTCGACGCTCACTTGCCCGCGGGTGATGCTGTCACCCAGGCAGATCACCTTCACCGTTGCCTCCTCAGGGGTGAGTGAATGCTCACTAACCTACCCTACGGCGCCTCCAGGCATACAGGGCGAGTCCCGCCAGGCACCACACCAGGGAGATCGCGGCCAGTTGGGGCAGCTGGTCGAGCAGCTCACCGGACCCGGCCGTCCGCATCCAGACCACCAGCGGAACCGTCAGCCAGTACGCCGGGGACGCGCTGAGCAGCAGCATCACCAGGAAGCCGAGCACCAGCGACATGATCGAGACCGCGGGGGAGCGCAGCACGGCCCGGCTGGTGAGCGCCCCGAGCGCGGTCCCGGCGAGCACGGCCAGGGCGTGCAGGACGAGGGCCGCGCCGAGCACGTCCCGGCCGGGACGCTCGCTCAGCCCGAGCAGGACGGCCCAGCCGAGCCCGAGGGCGGCCAGCCCGGCGCAGGCGGCCAGGCTCGCCACGAGCCCCGCCGCGACCTCCTGGCCGCGCCCGCCCACCATGATCGCGGACAGCTCGCGCTGCCGGTCGGGCTCGGTGTCCAGCAGGCTTCGCGTGGCCCAGGCCAGAATGGGGATGATCAGCACGGCGCCGTCGGCCAGCACGGCGGCCTCCGTGCCCTTGGGCGCCCGGCTGCCGTAGACGATCGCGAGCATCGCGAGGGTGAGCAGGAGCGCCTGGTGGACGCGGTGCGACCGCACGTACGCGGCCAGGCGGAAGACGGCCAGAGCGATCATCCGGGCTCCTCGGCGGGGTGGGGGAGGGCTTGGGCGTCCTTGATCTCGCCCGCCTGGTAGCCCTTGTCGCGCATTCTGGTCAGGAAGAGCGGGAGCTCGTCGGCGGGCAGGGTGACCGCCACTGTGACCCTCGGGCGTTCCGGGTCGCGTTCGTGGCCGGTGGCCGCGGGGGTGGCCTCCTTGAGCCGGCCGTCCACGACCGACCACGAGCGCAGCCCGGGAAGGCCGCGCAGGCCGCCCTGGTGGTCGCTGGCGATGACGATGCCCCCGCGTCCGGCGACCTCGGTGGCGATGGCGGGCAGCGTCTCGCGGGCGTCGGCGTCCAGGCCGGCGAAGGGCTCGTCCAGGATCAGCAGGCCGGGGTCCGCCATCAGGGCCTGGACCAGGCCGACCTTGTGCGCGCTGCCCTTGGACAGCTCGCCGAGCGGCAGGCCGAGGAGGTGGCCCATGTGCAGGCGTTCGGCCCAGGGCCGCCACCGCGCGCCGCCGCGTACGGAGGCCATGTGGTTCAGGTAGGCGGTCACCGTGAACGGCTGGGACGTCGGGAAGCGGTCGGGGGCGAAGCCCACGACGCCGGGACGGTCGGTGATGCGCCCCCGCGTCGGCCGCGCGAGCCCCGCGAGGAGCCGCAGCAAGGTTGACTTCCCCGCCCCGTTGACCCCGGTCAGCTCGATCACGTCGCCCGGTGCGAGCTGCGCGTCTGCTTCTTCGAGGATGAAGGGCTGACGTCTCCGGTAGCGGAAAGAGACCTGTAACAGTCGCATGGTGCTGCAACGTTATATGTCAGGGCGCAGGGCGGGGATAAAGGCCCTCACAATGGAGACACCCCGGCACATCTCTGGAGGAGTGGGCTTGAACCGCTTTCCGCGCGTCATGGGTATGCGTTCAGGCTATGACCCCGTGGAAGTCGACGCCCTGATCGTGCGCATCGAGTCGACCCTCGGCAGGGGCCCGCACACGGTCGAGCCCGTCACCGCGGACGACGTCCGCGCCGCGACCTTCCGCGCCAAGCGCGGCGGCTACCACGAGACCGCGGTGGACTTCGCGCTGGAGGCGTTCGTCGTGGCCCTGGAGACCCAGGCCAAGCGCCCGGTACGGCCGGCCATGGCCGAACCCACCGGGGAACTGCTGCGCGAGGAGTGGTTCGAGACCCAGGCCGCCCGCGTCGAACGAGTGGCCTTCCGCCCCGGCCGCATGGGCACCGGCTACGACGAGGACGAGGTGGACGCCTTCCTCGACCGCGTCGTCGCCACCCTGCGCGGCACGACCGAGTTCGCCGTGACCGCCGAGGAGGTGCGCGAGGCCCGGTTCTCGACCGTGCTCTTCCGCGCCGGCTACCTGATCGCCGACGTCGACTCCTTCCTCGAAGGCGTCGCCGAGATCCTGGACAAGCCCCGCTAGGCCCGTTCGACGGCGGCGAGCAGGCCGCGGAGGTCGGGCAGGACCACCCGGACGACCTCCGGGTCGGCGGGCCGCTCGCCGTGCCGGTTGATCCACACCCGGCGGAGGCCGAGGCGCTGGGCCGGGACCATGTCGTGGAAGTGGCTCTGCGCCACGTGCACCCACTCCGCCGGCTCGTACGCCTTCCTGAAGTGCTCGAAGTGCGCCTCGTCCGGCTTGTAGGCCCCGGCGTCCTCGGCGGTGACCACCGCGTCGAACGGCACGGGCAGCCGTCGCAGCGTCTGGGCGATCAGGTCGCGGTCGCAGTTGGTCAGCAGCGCCAGCCGCCGGCCCGCCGCCCGCAGGGCCGACAACTCCTCCCCGACCTCGCCGAACACCGGCCAGTAGGGCAGGGTGTCGCCCAGCACCCGGGCGTCGTCGTCGTTCAGCGGGAACGCGGCGTCGGCGCAGGCGCGGCGCAGCGCCTCGGCCATGACGTCGCGGTAGCGGGCCCGCGGCGTCTCGGTCTCGACCGCGGTCTCGTGCCGCAGGTACGCCTCCAGCAGCTCCTCCCCTCTGCCGGGCGCGATCAGCTCAAGGCTGCTGCCGATGCCGTGCCGCCAGTCGACGAGGGTGCCGAAACAGTCGAACGTGATCCATCGCATGACTCACCATATGACGGTCATGTGCCGGATCCGAGCACCTGGGCGAGCACCCTGCCGACCTCGCCCTCGACCGCCGGCCCGTCGGCCCGCCAGGCCACGTAGCCGTCAGGGCGGACCAGGACGGCGGCGGCGTCGCCGAAGCGCGCGGCCCAGGCGTCCTCGACGTCGAGCACGTCCGCGCCCACCTGGTGGACCCGTACGCCGGGGCCGGCGGCCCGCGCCCAGTCGGCGCCGCCGGGGCCGCACAGCAGGACGAAGGCGTCGTGGAACAGGTCGTGGACGCCGATGCGCACGCCGTCCCGGTCGAGCCAGAGGTGCGGGGCGCGGGTGCCGGCACGGGCGCCCTGGGCCACCGTGTCGCCGAGCACCGTCTCGTGCGTGGCTCCGACCATGGCCGACGACCGGTAGCGCTGTCCGAAGATCGCCAGCACGTGGTCCAGCGGGTCGTCCTCCTGGCCGGGGCCGAACCTGGCCGCCTGGCTGCGTACGGTCAGGTCGGCCAGCGTCAGGGCCACCGGGCGGCGTTCGGCCTCGTAGGTGTCGAGCAGCGCGTCGCCGGCCCGGCCGTCGAGCACGGCGGCCAGCTTCCAGGCCAGGTTGTGCGTGTCCTGGACGGCCGAGTTGGCGCCCAGCCCGCCGGCCGGCGGCCAGACGTGCGCCGCGTCGCCGACCAGGAAGACCCGCCCCTCGCGGTAGCGGGCGGCGACGCCCACCGCCTCCTCCCATGCGGCCCTGCTGACGATCTCCACGGGCAGGTCGCGGCCGATCAGCTCCTTGGCCGAGGCGGCCAGCCGTTCGTCGGTGAAGTCGGCCGGCGACTCGGACGCGGGGTCGTACGTCAGGGCCATGCCCCAATGGTTCGGCAGCGCGTGGGAGACCAGCGCGCCCGAGGCCGCCCCGCCGGGCGCGCCGAGGATCCAGAACAGCGCCCGCTTGGTGACCAGCTCCGACAGGTCGGCCCTGAAGACGAAGGACAGGTAGTTACGCAGGACGCTGTGCCCTTCGCGGGCGATGCCCAGTTGATCCCTGATCGTGCCGCGGTAGCCGTCGGCGGCGATCAGGTAGCGGGCGCGCAGGGTCCGGCGCTCGCCGGTGCGAACGTCCTCGGTCACCACCGTGACGCCGTCGGCGTCGGGCTCGACCGACCGGCACATGGTGTCGAAGCGCAGGTCGGCGCCCCGGGCGCGGGCGGCCTCGGCGAGGACCGGCTCGACCGTGCTCTGGTCGGCCATGCCGTACTCGCCCGCGGTCAGCTCGGGCATCGCCCGGGAGGAGCCGCCCTCGAAGAGCCACTGCCATTCGCCGGCCAGCGTCGCGCAGCGGGCCACGCCTCCCTCCTCGTCGAAGGGCCGTCCGGCCTCCTTGACGGCCTGCTCCAGGCCGAACGGCCGGTAGATCTCCATCGTGCGCGGGGTGATGCCGCGCGCCCTGCCCAGGAGCGACACGCCGGGGTGGCGGTCGACGAGCACGCAGGGCACCCCGTGGTGCGACAGGAACAGGGCGGCGGTGAGCCCGGCGTAGCCGCCGCCGACGATCAGCACGGGAATTTCGGTCATGACGCCCTCTGGGCGGTCTGCTGTGGTCATAGGCTCGATAGTTGCATTGCAACTAGTCTCAAGTCAACTAGTTGTCGTGAGGGTACGATGAGGGCCATGGCTCTGGACCGCGGCTCGCCGCTCGCTCTGACCGTGCTGGCGCTGCTGCGGTCCCAGCCCCTGCACGCGTACGGCATGCAGCGGCTGCTCAAGCAGTGGGGCAAGGACCAGGTGGTCAACGTGGGCCAGCGGGCCGGGCTCTACCGCACGATCGACCGGCTGGCCGAGGCCGGGCTGCTCAGGGTCAGGGAGACCGAGCGCGACCAGCAGTACCCGGAGCGCACGGTCTACGAGCTCACCGACGCCGGGCGCGAACGGCTGGAGGAGTGGCTGGACGACATGCTCAGCCGTCCCCGGCAGGAGTTCCCCCAGTTCCCCGCCGCGCTGGCCAGCGCGATGCTGTTCCCGCCCGGCGTGCTGGCCGACGCGCTGGAACGGCGGGCGGCGGCCGTGGAGCGCACGCTCGCCGAGCTGGAGTCGAGCCTGTCGGCCGAAGAGGACCTGCCGCGCATCACGATGCTGGAGTGCGAATATCTGCGCGAGGTGACGGCGGCCGAGGCCCGCTGGCTCCGCGCCGTCATCGCCGACCTGCGGGAGGGGCGGATCGAGTGGTCGCGTGAGCAGCTTGAGGAGGTCAGCGCGGCCCGGGAGTGATCAGATGGGCCGCGGGCCGCCGCAGCAGCGCGACGAGCACCGAGGTCACCGGTGCGGCCAGGAACGCCCCGGTGATGCCCGCGATGACGCTGCCCACCGTGATCGCGACCAGGATGACCGCCCCCGGCAGGTCGAGCGCCTTGCCGTAGATCTGCGGCGCCAGCACGTGCCCTTCGAGCTGCTGCACCGCCACGGTCACCGCGACCACGATCAGCGCCACCAGCCACCCCTTGGCCACGAGCGCCACCACCGCCGCCAGCAGCCCGGCCATGAACGCCCCCACCACCGGCAGGAACGCCCCCACGAACGTCAGCACGGCCAGCGGCAGCGCGATCGGCACGCCGAGGATCCACAGCGCGAGCCCGATGAAGAACCCGTCGACCACGCCCACGATCGCCACCCCGCGGATGTAGCGCCCGATCACCGCGAAGATCAACGTGCCGGTGTCGCGGCAGCGCGCCTTGGCCCCCTCGGGCACGAGATCGACGATCCAGGCGAACAGTCGCTCGCCGCCGTGCACGAAGTACACCGACAGGATGACCGCGAGCACCGCGCCGACGACGATCTCGCCGGCCGTCCTGACCCCGGCGATGGCGCCGCTGGTGATCTGCTTGCCCTGCTTGGACACGTACTCCCTGGCCTGCGCGAGCAGCCGCTGGTCGTCGAGCCCGAAGCGGGCGGCCAGGCCGTGCAGGTCGTCGAACGCCTTGCCCAGGCTGGTGCGCATCTCGCTCAGGCTGTCGACCGTGGGCGGCACCAGCAGCGCGATCAGCGCGCCGGCCAGCACCAGGCCGCCGACGAAGACGACCGTGGTGGCCAGCGCCGGGCCGAGCCCGCGGGAGGTGAGCCAGCGGGCCGGCGGGTGCAGCAACGCCGTGAGGAAGACGCCGATGATGACGGACATGACCACCGTGCGCAGGTGATAAAGGCAGAAGAAGGCCACCGCGATGATCGCGATCCACCCCAGCGCCCGCCACGGCCTCATGCCCAACCCCCGATCGTGCCTGGTCAGAGCTTTTCCCGGCAGTGATCGAGGGCAACCCTGTCAGGACGGCGGGGTCAGGTGCGGACGCTGCGACCGCTTGGCCTCCTCGTACGCCGCCCGCTCGGCCGCCGCGCCCACCCCGGCGACGGGCACGTCCCACCACGCCTGCGAGGAGGGGGCGTCGTCGGCCATGGGGTCGGTGCGCACGTACACGACGGTCGTCCCGGCGGACGAGCGGGCCTCCTCCAGGGCCTTGCGCAGGTCGGCGAGCGATTCCGGACGCAGCACGGCCGCGCCCAGGCTCGCGGCGTTGGCCGCCAGGTCGACCGGCAGCGGGCCGCCCGTACGGGAGCGGTAGGACGTGCCCAGGCGGCGCGCGCCGACGCTCTCCGACAGCCGCCCGATGGAGGCGAAACCCGAGTTGTCCACCAGGACGACGACCAGCTTCACGTCCTCGGCGACCGCGGTGACCAGCTCCTGCGCCATCATCAGGTACGACCCGTCACCCACCAGGACGAACACCTCGCGCTCCGGCGCGGCCATCTTGACGCCCACGCCGCCCGCGATCTCGTAGCCCATGCAGGAGTTGCCGTACTCGACGTGGTAGTTGCCGGGGCCGCTCGGCCGCCACAGCTTGTGCAGGTCGCCCGGCATGGACCCGGCCGCGCACACCACGACGCCGTCCGCGCCCGCCGCCGCGTTCACGGCGCCGATGATCGCCGCCTGCGACAGCGGGGAGCCGTCGAGGGAGTACGCGCGGTCCACGCTCGCGTCCCAGTCGCGGGACAGCTCGGCGGCCCTGGCCAGGTAGGCGTCGTCGGGGCGCCGGCCGGCGCAGGCCGCGGTCAGGTCGGTCAGGCACTCCCGGGCGTCGGCGACCAGTTGCAGCCCTGACAGCTTGGCGGCGTCGAAGGCGGTGACGTTGACGTTCGCGAACCTGGCGTCCGCCGCGAAGAGCGATCTCGACGCGGTGGTGAAGTCGCTGTAGCGGGTGCCGATCCCGATGATCACGTCGGCCTCGCGGGCCAGCGCGTTGGCCGCGGTGGTGCCGGTCGCGCCCACCGCGCCCATCGCCAGCGGATGGCCGTGCGGCAGCGACCCCTTGCCGGCCTGGGTCTCGGCGACCGGGATGCCGTGCGCCTCGGCGAAGGCGGCCAGTTCGGCGGTGGCCTCGCTGTAGATCGTCCCGCCGCCCGAGACGATCAGCGGACGGGCCGCCGACCTGATCAGCTCGGCCGCCCTGGCCAGCGCGGCGCGGTCCGGCCGCGGGCGCGGCACGTGCCACACCCGGCGGGCGAACAGCTCCTCGGGCCAGTCGCAGGACTCGGCCTGCACGTCCTGCGGCAGAGCCAGCGTCACCGCGCCGGTCTCGGCCGGGTCCGTGAGCACCCGCAGGGCCGCCGTCAGCGCGGCCGGCAGCTGCTCCGGACGGTTGATCCGGTCCCAGTACCGCGAGACCGGCCTGAAGCAGTCGTTGACCGAGACGTCGTACGAACGCGGGTCCTCCAGCTCCTGGAGCACCGGGTTGGCGACGCGGGTGGAGAAGACGTCGCCGGGCAGCAGGAGCACGGGCAGCCTGTTGACGGTCGCGCCGGCCGCCCCCGTGATCATGTTCGTCGCGCCGGGGCCGATCGAGGTCGTGCAGGCCAGCGTGGCCAGCCGGTTGGCGGTCCGGGCGTAGGCGGCGGCCGTGTGCACCATGGCCTGCTCGTTGCGGGCCAGGTGGTAGGGCAGGTCGTCGCCGCCGGTGGCCAGCGCCTGGCCGAGCCCGGCGACGTTGCCGTGGCCGAAGATGCCGAAGCAGCCGCCGAAGAAGCGGCGCTCCACGCCGTCCCGCTCGCTCCACTGGGCGGCCAGGAAGCGCACGACGGCCTGCGCGACGGTCAACCGGGTCATGCGCGCCCCCCGAACGGCAGTCTCGGGTCGATGTCCTGGCCCGACCAGGACGAACGGATCCAGGCGTGCCGGGGATCGTCGCAGAACGCCATCGAACGCTCCTCCGCCGGGCCCGCCAGCACGTTGAGGTAGTAC
Organism: Nonomuraea sp. NPDC047529; assembly: GCF_040642995.1. Classification (NCBI taxonomy): domain Bacteria; kingdom Bacillati; phylum Actinomycetota; class Actinomycetes; order Streptosporangiales; family Streptosporangiaceae; genus Nonomuraea; species Nonomuraea sp. NPDC047529. The sequence continues at coordinate 33,149 of NZ_JBEYTJ010000041.1, forward strand.
AGGTCGTACCCGGGGGCGGCCATGGAGGGCCCGTGGTAGCCGTACGGGACCAGGACGACGTCGCCGGAGGAGACCTCGGCCAGCGTGTCGACCTGCCCCCGCTCGGAGGAGTAGACGCGCTGGTAGCCGAGCCCGTCGCCGGCGACCTCGAAGTAATAGACCTCCTCCAGCACCGCCTCGCCGGGGTTGGGGGTGTCGTGCTTGTGCGGCGGATAGGACGACCAGTTGCCGCCCGGCGTCAGCACCTCGACGGCCATGAGCTTGTCGCAGTCGAACACGCCGGGGGCGCAGAAGTTGTTCACCTGCCGGCTGGCCTGCCCCGCGCCCCTGATCTCCACCGGCACCCGGGAGGCGGGCACGTGCCGCGGCGGCAGCGCCCGGGTCGCGCGGGCCGACGGCAGCGCGATGCGTCCCGCGCCGCTCAACGTGGCCCGGACGCCGATCGGCAGGTACGCGAAGTCGCTCGGCCCCTCGAACACCGAGCCGCGCCCGGCCAGCACGAACGTCTCCCCGGCGACCTCGACCGTGCACGACCCCGCCAGCGGAAGGACGATCATCTCCTCCTCGCCGGTGTCGAACTCCAGCGGCGCGCCGGTCAGGTCCGCCACCCGCAGCCCCGAGTACGTCCATCCGGCCAGCGACGGAGTGATCTCCACCGACCAGGGGCCGCCGGCGGCCTTGCCGTAGGGCAGGTAGGTCATGCGTGTGCCTCTCTCACCAGGGCGGCGGCGCCGTCCACCGCAGCCGCCACGTCGTCGTCCGATGGGTAGAGCAGGGCGCGGCCGACGACCAGGCCGCGCACGCCGGGCAGGGCCAGCGCGCGGTGCCAGTCGGCGTAGGCCGCGCCGATGTCGGGCGGGTCGCCGCCGAGGAGCAGCGTGGGCAGCGTGGTGGCGGCCATCACCCGGTCCATCTCGGCCACCACGGGGATCTTCAGCCAGGTGTGGGCCGAGGTGGCGCCGAGTGCCTGGGCGACGCTGATCGAGCGGATCACGGCGTCGGGGGACAGGTCGTTGCGCAGCACGCCGGACTCCGAGCGCGCCGCCCAGAACGGCTCCACCATGGCCACCAGCCGCCTGCGGGCCAGCCCGGTCACCGCGTGGGCGCACGACTCCAGGGTGGCGGCCGTCGCGTGGTCACCGGGGTCGATGCGGCACAACATCTTGCCGCCGTCGAGGCGCATCGAGTCGATGGCCTCGGGGTCGAAGCCGGTGAAGCGGTCGTCCAGCTCGAACACCGAGCCCTGCAGGCCGCCCCGGTTCATCGAGCCGAAGGCCAGCCTGCCCTCCAGCGCGCCCAGCAGGAGCAGGTCCTCCAGGACGTCGGGGGAGGCGAGGACGCCGTCCACCCCCGGCCGGGCCAGGGCCGTCTGGAGCCGGTCGAGCAGGTCGTGGCGGCTGCCCATGGCCAGCGGGCGGTCGCGTACGGACAGGGCGCCCCTGGCCGGATGGTCGGCGGCGATGATCAGCAGCCGTTCGTCCGCCTCGGGCATCCTCCGGCGTCGCCGGCGGGCGGCGGCCGCGGCGATCTCCTCGGGGCGCGTCGCGCGGACGCGCGTGAGCCACTCGTAGCGGGCCGTCCCCGGCAGCGTGAGGTCGCTCACGTGGGCACCTCGTCCAGCAGTTCGTGCACCTCGTCGGTGGTGGGCATGGCGTCGGCGCAGGCCAGGCGGGCGGCCACGAAGGCCCCGGCGGCGTTGGCGAAGCGGATCGTGCGTTCCAGCGGCCAGCCGCGCAGCAGCCCGAGGCAGACCGCGCCGCCGAACGCGTCCCCGGCCCCGATGCCGTTGACCACCTTCACCTCGACCGGCTCGGCCACGACGGTCTCGGTGGCCGTGCGGGCGAGCACCCCGGCCGGGCCCATCTTGACGATCGCCACCCGGACCCCGGCGTCGAGCAGCGCCCTCGCCGCCGCCTCCGGGTCGCGCACGCCCACCGCGTTCTCCACCTCGTCGAGGTTGCCGACCGCCACGTTCGCGTGCGGCAGCGCCTCGCGCGCCGCCGCGCGGGCGGCCTCGCGCGACTCCCACAGCGCCGGGCGGTGGTCGAGGTCGAACACGGTCCAGCCGGAGGTGCGGGCCGACAGGGCGGCGGTGTGCGCCGCGCGGCTCGGCTCCTTGCTCAGGCCGGTGAGCGAGAACCAGAACAGGCCGGTCGCGCGGATGGCGTCGAGGTCGAGGTGGCCGGGGGTGAGACGCAGGTCGGGCGGGTGCTCGCCGCGGTAGAAGTAGATCGGGAAGTGGTCGGGCGGGAAGATCTCGCAGAACGTGACGGGGGTGGCCGGGCCCTCGATGACGCTGACGTGGGAGTCGTCCACGCCGAAGTCGCGGATGGCCCGTCGTACGTAGGCGCCGAAGGGGTCGGCGCCCACCGCGGTGATCACCGCGGAGCGCAGCCCATGGCGTGCCGCCGCGACGGCGACGTTGGTCGGGCTGCCGCCGAGGAACTTGCCGAAGGTCTCGACGTCGGCCAGCCCGACGCCGGTCTGCAACGGATAGACGTCGACGCCGCAGCGGCCGATCGTGATCAGGTCGTACAACGCACCTCCAGAGGACGCACCCTATCTCGACACTATGGCATATTGTCATGACATAAGGATGTCCGCTAAGTTAGGGAATGATCGTTCAGGCCGGGCCCCCGTCACCTCACTTCTGTAGTGTCGGACGGTGAGGAGGTTCGCTCATGTTCGTCCCCAACGGCGTCCACCACGAACAGCACACCACCAAGCTCTCCTTCCGCCCCGCCTCAGGCAAGGGCGGAGCGGCGTGAAAGGCCACTGGAGCCTCGACGACCGCCTCGAACGGGCGCTGCGCGAGCTGCCCTTCGAGGTGCCCGCCGGGTCCGGGGCCGTCACCGTGCGGCTCGACTACGACCGGTCCCAGGGCGTGCTCGACCTCGGCTGCGGCTCACCCGACGGCTTCCGCGGCTGGTCGGGAGGGGCGCGCGCCGAGTTCACGATCACCCGCGACTGGGCCACCCCCGGCTACCTGCCCGGCGACCCCGAGCCCGGAACCTGGCACGTGTGGCTCGGGCTGCACCGCGTGCCGCCGCAGGGGCTCGACTTCACCCTGGAGGTCTCGGTCCTGCGCACGGCCCCGTCCGAGCCGGTCGCCGCCGAGCCGCCGCCCGGCGAACGGCCGCCGCGCAGGGACGTCCCCGACGTCGGCGGGCTGCGCTGGTTCGCCGGCGACTTCCACGCGCACACCGTCCACAGCGACGGCTCGCTCACCGTCGCCGAGCTGGCCGAGCTGGCCCGCGGCCGGGGCCTGGACTTCCTGGCCGTCACCGACCACAACACCGTCAGCCACCACCCCTGGCTGCGCGCGACCGACCGCGGCGTCACCCTCATCCCCGGCCAGGAGGTCACCGCCGACCGCGGCCACGCCAACGTGTTCGGCGAGGTCGGCTGGGTGGACTTCCGGCGGCCCGCCGACTCCTGGGCCGAGCACGCCGACCGCGCGGGCGGCCTGATCTCCATCAACCACCCGCTGGGCGGCGACTGCGCCTGGCTGCTGCCCCTCGCCGAACGTCCGAGGGTGGCCGAGGTGTGGAGCTCCGGGTGGTGGGACCGCCGCTGGGGGGCGCCGCTGGCCTGGGCCGACGCCTGGCGCGACGACGTGGTGGCGATCGGCGGCAGCGACTTCCACCGCGACGGCAGCGACGGGCTCCCGGGCGCGCCGACCACGTGGGTGCTGGCCGAGGAGCCGGGCGCGGTGCTCGACGGCGTACGCGCCGGGCGCACCGCGGTCTCGGCCGGGCCGGACGCGCCACTGCTGCTCCGACTGGGCGACGAACTGCTCGCGCTCGACGCCGACGGCCTGGTGCTGGTCCGCCCAGGTGGCGCCCGCCAGGCCGTCCGCGGCGAGCGGGTGCTGCTGCCGGCCGCCGAGGGACGCCACCGCCTGGAGACCTACGAGAACGAGGTGATCGCCCTATGCGAGTGAGGAGAATCGCGAACGCGCCGGTGAGCTTCGGCGTCTTCGAGCTCAGCGACGCGCCGCCGCCCCTGGGCCCCGACGAGATGGTCCGCGCGCTGGCCGAGGCCGGTTACCAGGGCATCGACTCCGGGCCCATCGGCTACCTCGGCACCGGCCCCGAGCTGGCCGCCCGGCTGGCGGCGCACGGCCTGCTGCTCGCCGGCGGCTGGGTCGACCTGCGCTACGGCGACGCCGAGGCGTACCGGCGGGGGCTGCCCGCGCTGGAGGCCGCGCTCGACGTGTTCACCGCCGCGCCCGAGGCGCCCGCGCCGTTCGCGCCCCGGCCCACGCTGGCCTGCTCGGGCTCGCCCGAGAGGTTCGCCAGGCCCGGCGGGAGCGCCCCCGGGCTGCCCGCCTCCGACTGGCCCGGGTACGCCGCCCGCGTCCAGGAGGCCGCCGACCGCTGCCGCGAACGCGGCCTGGAACCCGCCTTCCACCACCACCTCGGCACCTACGTCGAGACCCCCGGCGACGTCGAGCGCCTCCTGGAGCTGACCGACGTGCAGCTCTGCCTGGACACCGGCCATCTGCTGCTGGCCGGCGGCGACCCGGTGGCGGCGCTGCGCGACTGGGCCGGCCGGATCGGGCACGTGCACGTCAAGGACGGCGACACCAAGATCCTCGCCCAGGCCCTCGACGACGGCGCCGACCTGCGCGAGCTGATGGGCAGGGGCGGCTTCACCCGCCTGGGCGCGGGCGAGCTCGACCTGCCCGCGGTCGTGGCGGCGCTCGACGCCATCGGCTACGAGGGCTGGATCGTGGTCGAGCAGGACACGATGCCGGGCCGCCGGCCGGTCGAGCGGAACATCGCCGACCAGGCGGCCAACCGCGACCGGCTGAGGGAGCTGGGCCTGTGAAGATCGCGCTGGTCGGGTGCGGGGCCGTCACCCAGGCGGTCTACGTGCCGCTGCTGTCCAGGCGGCGGGACCTGTTCGAGGTGAGCGCCGTCTGCGACCTGTCGCGCACGCTGGCCGACGCCGTCGGCGACCGGCTGGGCGCGCCCCGGCGCCACACCGACCTGGCGGAGATGTTGTCCGACGGCGGTTTCGAGGCCGTGATCGTGCTGGCCTCCGGCTCCCACGGCGAGACCGTGCGCCGGGCGCTGGCCGCCGGGTACGCCGTGCTGTGCGAGAAGCCGCTCGCGCTGACCAGGGCCGAGGTGGCGGCGCTGCCCGAGGGGCGGCTGATGGTCGGCTACATGAAGCAGTACGACCCCGCCGTGCGCCGGGCCGCCGCGCTGCTGGACGAGCTGGGCGGGCCGGCGGCCATCCGGTCGGTCGAGGTGACCGTGCTGCATCCGAGCGGGGAGTCGCAGCTGGCGTTCGCGAACCTGACGCGGGCCGGCGACGTCGAGCCCGGCGTGCTCGGGGCGTTGCGCGAGGCCGAGGACGCGCTCGTCTCCCGGGCGCTGGGCCAGGCGGCCCCGGAGTCGCTGCGCAACGTGTACGCGGTCTCCCTGGGGTCGATCTGCCACGACCTGTCGCTGCTGCGGCGCTTCACCGGCTCGCCCGAGGAGATCTCGTACGTGGAGAGCTGGGGGCCGACGCCCGGCTCATTGGAGATCTCCGGGCCGTTGCCCGTGGCGGGCCGTTTCCACATCCGCTGGCACTACCTGGACGACTACCCCGCCTACCGCGAGACCGTCGCGATCCACCACGAAGAGGGCACCTTCGAGCTGGCCTTCCCCACCCCCTACCTGATGAACGCGCCCACCACCCTCACCGTGGTCTCCGGGGCCGAGACCCGCGCCGAGCACCGTGAGGTGACCGAGGCGTTCGAGGTACAACTGACGGCCTTCCATGCTTATGTGAACGATGGCAGCCCGCCGATCACCGACGCGGGCGGCGCACTGGAGGACATCGTGACGGCTCAGCGGATCGCCGCCCGCTACGCCGTCCAGCATCGGCTGCCCATCGGAGGGGAGGCGGCGGCATGGACATAGTGGTCGTTCCGCACACACACTGGGACAGAGAGTGGTACGAGCCCTTCCAGCGCTTCCGCCTGAGGCTGGTGGACCTGCTCGACGAGGTGCTCGACACCATGGAGGCCGAGCCCGCCTACCACTTCACCCTCGACGGCCAGCTCGCCTGCGTGGACGACTACCTGGAGGTCCGCCCGGAGAACCGGGACCGCGTCGCCGCGCTCGTCGAGTCCGGACGGCTGGCGGTGGGGCCGTGGCAGATCCTGCTCGACGAGTTCCTGTGCTCGGGCGAGAACATCGTCCGCAACCTCGAACTCGGGCTGGCCGGGGCGGAGAAGCTCGGCGGCGCGATGCGGGTCGGCTACCTGCCCGACATGTTCGGCCACGCCGCCCAGATGCCGCAGATCCTGCGGCGGGCCGGGTTGGAGCACGCCTGCGTCTACCGCGGGGTGCCATCGTCGGTGACGACCGACGCCTTCGCCTGGGTGGCTCCCGACGGCACGGCGATCCGCACCCAGTACCTGCCCGAGGGCGGCTACGGCAACGGCGCCCACCTGTTCTCCGACGTCAAGGGGCTGGAGGGGCGGGCGGCGGAGTTCGTCACGTCCATGCGGGCCTGGCACGGCCCCGAGGGCGAGCTGCTGGCCATGTACGGCACCGACCACTCGGCCCCCGTGCGCGGGCTGCCGGAGATGGTGGCGGCCATCGGCGCCCGCATGGACACCTTGTCCGGCTATATCGAGAAATTTCCGGGTGACACCGCGGGGCTGCCCGAGGTCTTCGGCGAGCTGCGCTCGCACGCCCGCGCCAACATCCTGCCCGGCGTCATCTCCGTCCGCGCCGCCGTGAAGCAGGCCATGGGCCGGGCCGAGCGCATGGTCGAGCGCTACGCCGAGCCCCTGGCCGCGCTCTGGGGCGGCCCGTGGCCCGGACGGTTCCTCGACATGGCCTGGCGGCGGCTGGTGGACGCGAGCGGCCACGACTCGGTCACCGGCTGCGGCGTGGACGAGACCGCCCAGCAGGTCGCCGCGCGCATCGCCGAGGCCGAGCACCTGGGGCAGGCCGTCCGCGACATGGTGACCGCGCGGCTGGCGGCGGCGGTGCCGGTCCACGGCGTGCTCGTCGTCAACCCGACGCCGGCCGACCGCAGCGGCGTGGTGATCGTCGACATGGCCGGCCTGGAACCGCTGGTGGACCCCGCCGGCCTCCCGGTGCCCACCCACACCCTGGAGTACGCGCCGACGCTCCTGCTGGACGAGCGCATCGACCCGGCCACCGTGCTGACCTACGTGCACGGCACCGAGCTGTACGGCCAGCACATCGTCGACTGGGAGGTGCTGGACGACACCCTCATCCTCACCGTGGCCCGCGAGCCGATCGGCCCGTTCGACCCGGCCGAGCTGCGCGGCGCGCTCGACGGCGTGGAGTACGTCCGCGTCGAGGCCGAGGTCCGGCGCACGGTCGCGGCCTTCGTCGAGGTGCCCGCCCTCGGCCACACGAACCTGCTGCCGGGAGAGGAAGGGGTCCCGTACTCCATGCCGCCGGGGGAGACCTGGAAGAGCCGGCATCATCAGCACTGCTGGTTCGGCTCCGACACCGAGGTCCTGCCCGTCCAGGCCGACGAGAGCGCGCTGGACAACGGCCTGCTGCGGGTCGAGATCGAGCCGGACGGCACCCTCGGCCTGTTCGGCAAGGACGGCCGCACGATCACCGGCGTGTGCCGCATCGAGGACGGCGGCGACTCCGGCGACACCTACAACCACGCGCCCCCCAAGGACGACCTGGTCGTGTCCGAGCCGGTGTCGATCAGCACGGAGCTCATCTGCCCGGGCCCGCTCGTGGCCGTCGTGGAGGTGACCCGGATGTACCTGTGGCCGGCGGCGGGCGAGGGCGTCGAGTTCTCGCCGCAGCTCCCGCCGCTCGCGCGCACCGGCGAGACCGAGGACGTCATGGTCACCATGCGGGTCGAGCTGCGGGCGGGTGAGCCGTTCGTCCGGCTGCGGGTGTCGTTCGACAACCGGTGCGCCGACCATCGGGTGCGGTTGCACGTGCCGCTGCCCCGGCATGCCGACCATTCGCTGGCCGAGGGGCAGTTCGCGGTGGTGAGGCGGGGGCTGGAGAGCGAGGGCGGCTGCGGCGAGACCCCGCTGCCGACCTTCCCCGCCTCCGGCTGGGTGGCCGCCGGCGGCGTGGCCGCGCTGCTGGAGCACGTGACCGAGTACGAGCTGCTGGACGACGGCTACGAGCTGGCGCTCACGCTGCTCCGCTCGGTCGGCTACCTGTCGCGCAACCACAACGCGCTGCGCCCCGAGCCGGCCGGTCCGCAGCTCCCGACCCCGGCGGCGCAGTCACGCGGGCCGCACACCGTGTCGCTGGCGCTGATGCCGTACATGGACTGGCGGGACGTGCCGCCGGAGGCGGAGAGGTTCCGGCACGACCTGCTGGTCGTGCCCGGCAGGGGCGAATGGGACCTGCCGCAGCCCCCGGCGGCGGCCGGGCTGTCGGTGTCCGGCCAGGGCGTGACGATGACCTCGCTGCGCCGCCGCGACGACTGGCACGAGCTGCGCCTGGTGGCGCTCACCGAGACGGACACGGAGGCCGTCGTGCGGGGCGCCTTCACCAGGGCCAGGCGGGCCGGTCTGACCGGCCGCCCCGAGGAGCCGCTGGAGGCGGAGGAGGGCACGCTCAGGCTGCCGCTGAAGCCATGGGAGATCGCCACCGTCCAGCTCCGCTGACCGGAAGGGCTCAGCACAGGCCGAGCTGGCGGGCGGCGCGCACGGCCAGCCAGACCTCGGCGAACGCCGCGCTGGAGGACAGGTCGCGTCCGCTCAGCGCGGCGAACCTGCGCAGCCGGTAGGCCAGCGTGTTGGGGTGGACGTGCAGCGCGGCCGCCGCGTTCTCGACGTGCCGGTTGCGCTCCATCCAGGTGCGCACCGACAGCAGCAGCCGCGAGTCGTGGGCCTCGTCGTAGGCCAGCACCTCGCCCAGCACGTGGCCGACCAGCGCCGACAGCGTCGAGGGGTCGTCGGGCAGCCAGCGGCCCGTGGTGTCGTCGCCGTAGTGGACCAGCGGTTTGCCCGACTCGGCGGCGTGCGCGGCGGCCCACACGGCCTCGCGCTGGGCGACCCGCAGCGACTCGCCCGGCGGGAACGGGCGGCTCGCCCCCGCGCTGACCCCGGGCACGGCGGCGACCGCCGGCGCCAGGCCGGGCGGCCCCAGCAGGTAGTGGTCGTCGCCGCGCCTGAGCATCAGGTGCGGCAGCTCGCCCACCGCCCTGCGCAGCGCGTCGTCGGGCGCGTGACGCACGACGAGCAGCACCGACCCGGCCTCCAGCGGCAGGCCCATCCGGGCCAGGCGGCGACGGGCCGCGGGCGGGTCGAGCACGTCCTGGAGCAGCTCGGCCAACGTCTCGGCGCCCTCTCGGCGCAGGGTCTCGCGCTCGTGCCTGGCCATGGCGACCTGGAGGGCGGCCACGGTGGCGATGTGCTGGACCACGGCCAGCCCGGCGGGCCGCGCGCCCTCGCGCTCGAAGGCCACCAGGAACCCGGCGGGGCCGCCGGGCGCCGGCACCGGCAGCGCGAAGCCGCCCGGGATCGTGGGCGGCGCGTCGGGCTCGGCGGGCAGGACGTCGAGCGAGGGGACCGGCACGCCGGGCAGCAGCGGCCGGCCCTGCGGGGTGCACAGGTAGACGTCGTAGCCGGACAGGCGTTCCAGGCGTTTGAACAACGTGACGGTGTCGAGGTCCTCGGCGGCCAGCCAGCGCAGCGCCCCGAACACCTGGAGCTGGGCGCCCAGCCGGTGGCTGGCGTCCTCCTGCAGCGCCGCCGCCACCTCTTGCGAGACGGCGATGAACGGCACCGCGAGCGGCACCTCCAGCACCGGCATGCCGCGCTCCTCGGCGGTCTCGAAGAACGCCGGATGCAGCGGCGGGACGTGGAGCTGGGCCGACAGGGCGAGCGCCGAGACCCCGGCGTCGTCGAGGCGTTCGAGGTAGGCGCGCTGCCGGGCGGCCGAGCGCGGCAGGCCGATGCCGGTGGTCATGATGACCTCGGCGCCGAGCAGCCAGGGCGTCGGGTCGGCCAGCTCGCTGACGTGCGCCCACGAGACCGAGCGGGACAGCCCGGCCTCGCCGGCGAGCACGCGGAGCTGGAGAGCCGGGGAGCGGAGAAGGTCTTCGACCGTCATCTTGTGGTCAACCACAACACACACCGTATTACTTTGTGGGAGTAACAATTGCCGCAGGTCAGAAGCGTGACGAACACTGACGGACATGCACATCGGTCCCGTTGACTCCTCCCGGGTCCCGCGTTTCGCCGGGCCCGCCACCTTCGCCCGGCTGCCCCGGCTCGACCAGGTCGAGCGGGCGGACGTGGCCGTCGTGGGCGTGCCCTTCGACGCGGGCGTGTCCTACCGTCCGGGCGCCCGGTTCGGGCCCGCCGCCGTACGGGAGGCGTCCCGGCTGCTGCGCCCCTACCACCCGGGGCTGGACGTGTCGCCGTTCGAGCGCGTGCAGGTGGCCGACGCCGGTGACATCGCGGCGAACCCGTTCGACATCGGCGCGGCCGTCGAGACCATCGAGGCCGCGGCCGACGAGCTGGACGCCAAGCTCGTCACCATCGGCGGCGACCACACGATCGCGCTGCCGCTGCTGCGCTCGGCGGCCAAGAAGCACGGTCCCGTGGCGCTGCTGCACTTCGACGCGCACCTCGACACCTGGGACACCTACTTCGGCGCCGAGTACACCCACGGCACCCCCTTCCGGCGCGCGGTCGAGGAGGGCATCCTCGACACCGAGGCGCTGAGCCACGTCGGCATCCGGGGTCCCCTGTACGGCAAGAAGGACCTGGAGGACGACCGGCGGCTCGGGTTCGGCATCCTGACCGCCGCCGACGTGCTCCGCCGCGGCCTGGACGAGGTCATCGACGTGCTGCGGCAGCGCGTCGGCGACCGCCCGCTCTACGTCTCCGTCGACATCGACGTGCTCGACCCCGCCCACGCCCCCGGCACCGGCACGCCGGAGGCCGGCGGGCTCACCAGCCGGGAACTGCTGGAGATCCTCCGCGGTCTGGCCGGCTGCCGCCTGATCGGGGCCGACGTGGTCGAGGTGGCCCCCGCCTACGACCACGCCGAGATCACCTCGGTCGCCGCCTCCCACGTGGCCTACGACCTCGTCAGCCTGCTGGCGATGCAGGAGAAGACATGAGCATCACCGAGATCGAGACCTACGGCGTCGAGCGCATCCCCGACGCCGACCGCACCGCCGGGCCCTTCGACCTGTTCCGGGTCGCCTTCGGGGGCGCGAACACGTTCGCCACCTGCGTCCTCGGGGCCTTCCCCATCCTGTTCGGCCTGTCGTTCTGGCAGGGGCTCGCGGCCACCGTGCTCGGACTGGTGGTCGGGGCGCTGATCCTGGCGCCGCTCTCCCTGTTCGGGCCGCTCAACGGCACCAACAACGCCGTCTCCTCCTCGGCCCACCTGGGCGTGCACGGCCGGGTCGTCGGCTCGTTCCTGTCGCTGCTGACCGCCATCGCGTTCTTCTCGATCTCGGTGTGGTCGTCGGGCGACGCGCTGGTGGGCGGCGCGCACCGGCTCGTCGGCCTGCCCGACACCGACCTGTCCTACGGCGTGGCCTACGCCGTCTTCGCCCTGCTCGTCCTCGTGGTCTGCGTGTACGGCTTCCGCTTCATGCTGTTCGTCAACAAGATCGCGGTGGCGGCGGCGTCGCTGCTGTTCGTCCTCGGGCTGTTCGCCTTCGCCGGGGACTTCGACCCGTCCTATCCGGGGACGCTGGCGGCCGGTGACCCGCTGTTCTGGCCGTCGTTCATCGGGGCGGCGCTGATCGTGCTGTCCAATCCCGTCTCCTTCGGCGCCTTCCTGGGCGACTGGTCCCGGTACATCCCGGCCTCGACCCCCCGCTCCCGCGTGGTGACGGCGGCCTTCCTGTCGCAGATCGCCACCATCCTGCCGTTCTTCTTCGGGCTGGCCACCGCCTCGATCATCGCCTCCAAGGCCGCCGAGTACGTCGACCCGGCCGCCCCCAACTACGTGGGCGGGCTGCTGGCGATCTCGCCGGCCTGGTACTTCGTCCCGGTCTGCCTGATCGCGCTGATCGGCGGCATGTCCACCGGCACCACCTCCCTGTACGGGACCGGGCTCGACTTCTCCAGCGTGTTCCCGCGCTTCTCCCGGGTGCAGGCGACCGTGTTCATCGGCACCCTGTCGATCGTGTTCATCTTCGTCGGGCGTTTCGCGGCGAACCTGACGGCCAGCATCTCCACGTTCGCCACCCTGATCATCACCTGCACCGCGCCCTGGATGGTGATCATGATGCTCGGCTACGTGACCCGCAGGGGCTGGTACGACCCCGACGCCCTCCAGGTCTTCAACCGGCGCCAGCGCGGCGGCCGGTACTGGTTCACCCACGGCTGGAACTGGCGCGGCCTGACGGCGTGGCTGCTCGCGGCGGCCGTGGCGCTGATGTTCGTCAACCTGCCCGGCCAGTTCGTCGGGCCGCTGGGCGACCTGGCCGGCGGCGTGGACATCTCGCTGCCGCTGGGCCTGGCGGTCGCGGCCGTGCTGTACCTGACGCTGCTCGCGCTCTTCCCCGAACCGCGCGAGGTGTACGGCCCGCAGGGCCCGCGCCTGGTGCGCTCGGCCGACACGCCGATCCTGCCCATCGTGGACGCGGCAGAATCGATGGCGTGATGGAACTCGTCGACCTGTCGGTGCCCGTCGAGACCGGGATGCCCGTCTACCCGGGCGATCCCGAGGTCTCGGTCGCCCCCGCGCTCACCGTCGCCCGCGACGGCGTCAACGTACTGGGCCTGCACCTCGGCTCCCAGTCGGGCACCCACGTCGACGCGCCCGTCCACATCGACGACGCGCTGCCGGCGCTCGGCGAGCTGCCGCTGTCGCGCTTCGCCGGGCCCGCCGTCGTGGCGGACGCCCGGGGGCTCGCGCCCCGCTCGCCGATCGGGGCCGGGCTCCTGGCCGGCCTGCCCTGGCCCGGCGGCGGTGACGCGCCGATCGTGCTGGTCGCCACCGGCTGGTCGGCCCACTGGGGGAGCGAGACCTACCTGGGCCACCCCTTCCTCACCGAGGAGGCCGCCACGCTGCTGGTCGAGCGGGGCGTGCGCACGGTCGGCATCGACGCGCTGAGCGTCGACCCGACCCCGGCCGACGACTTCCCGGCCCACCGTGTCCTGTGCGGGGCGCACGCCGTGATCGCGGAGAACCTGACCGGCCTCGACCGGCTGCTCGACGCCCAGGGCGAGGGGAGGCCGATCGAGGTCTGGATGATGCCGCTGCGGCTCGACGGCGCCGACGGCGCTCCCGTACGGGCCGTGGCGCGGATCGGTTAGCGCGTGCCCCAGGAGTACGACTGCTTGCGCAGCTTCAGGTACACGAACGACTCCGTGGCCCGTACGGCGGGGATGGCGCGGATCTTGCTGAGGATCTCCAGCAGGTGCCCGTCGCCCTCGCAGACCACCTCGACGATCACATCGAAGGAGCCCGCCGTGAGCACCACGTAGTCGATCTCCTCGATCGCCGACAGCTCGTCGGCCACCGATTCGAGGTCGCCCTCGCAGTTGACGCCGATCATCGCCTGGCGGGGGAAGCCGAGGGTGAGGGGGTCGGTGACCGCGACGATCTGCATCACCCCGGCGTCCTGCAACCGCTGGACACGCTGACGGACCGCGGCCTCGGAGAGCCCGACGGCCTTGCCGATCGCGGCGTACGGCATACGCCCGTCGGACTGGAGCTGCTCGATGATCTGCTTGGAGAGATCGTCGAGCACGACGGGCCCGGAACTGGCGTTGGTTCGTCGTACGCGGGGCGGCGTCGTCATGTCAGAGGAATCCTCCTAGCGGTCCGGCGTTACGGGGGCGTTCCCGCTCGATTGCCGTCCTGGTGCGACATGTTGTCAGTTCTTGGCGGTGTGTCAAGCGAATTCGTAGCAATTTGATATCTTCACCACGAAATCCCTTGTCCAGATGCAACTGCTCTGTAAGAGTCGCGGCATCTCAGCCACCTCAACGAGGAGGTCGTGCATTGACCACCCGTCTGCAGAACTTCATCAACGGTGAGTTCGTGGACGCCCAGAGCGGCCGGTTCTCCGACATCATCGACCCCTGCACGGGAGAGGCCTACGTCCAGGCCCCGATCTCCGGCGTCGAGGACGTCGACGCGGCGTACGCCGCGGCGGCCGCCGCGTTCGAGTCGTGGGGTCGGACCACCCCCGGTGAGCGGGCGAACCTGCTGCTCAAGGTCGCCGACGCGATCGACGCCCGGGCCGACGAGATCAACGAGGCCGAGTGCCTCAACACCGGCAAGCCGCGCGCCCGCATGGCCGAGGACGAGACGCCGGTCGCGGCCGACCACTTCCGCTTCTTCGCCGGCGCCGCGCGCACGCTGGAGGGGCCCACGGCCGGGGAGTTCCTCGCCGAGCACACCAGCGTCATCAGGCACGAGCCCGTCGGCGTCATCGGCCAGGTCACCCCCTGGAACTACCCGATGATGATGGCCGTGTGGAAGATCGCCCCGGCGCTGGCCGCCGGGAACACGATCGTGCTCAAGCCGTCGGACACCACCCCGGCCTCCACGCTCAAGCTGGCCGAGATCGTCGGCTCGGTGCTGCCGCCCGGCGTCTTCAACGTCGTCACCGGCGACCGCGAGACCGGCGCCCTCGTCGTGGGCCACCCGGCCGCCTCCATGGTGGCGATCACCGGGTCGGTCGGCGCGGGCATGGCGGTGGCCAAGAGCGCCGCCGACGACCTCAAGCGGGTGCACCTGGAGCTCGGCGGCAAGGCGCCGGTCGTGGTCTTCGAGGACGTCAAGGACCTCGCCAAGGCCGCCGCCGACATCGCCACCGCCGGTCTCTACAACGCCGGCCAGGACTGCACCGCGGCCTGCCGGGTGCTCGTCCAGGAGAGCGTGCACGACGAGTTCGTGGCCGCGCTGAGCGAGGCCGCCGCCGCCACCGTGACCGGCGACCTGGCCAACGAGGACGCGCTCTACGGCCCGCTGAACAACGAGAACCAGCTCTCCAGGGTCCAGGGCTTCATGGACCGGGTCCCCGGCCACGCCAAGGTGCTCACCGGCGGTCACCGCGTCGGCGACAAGGGCTACTTCTTCGCCCCGACCGTCGTGGACGGCCTCAAGCAGGACGACGAGATGGTGCAGAACGAGGTCTTCGGCCCCGTCATCACCGTCCAGACGTTCACCGACGAGGCCGACGCGCTGGCCAAGGCCAACGACGTCCGGTACGGCCTGTCCGGCTCGGTGTGGACCTCCGACCACGGCCGCGCCATGCGCATGTCGAACCGCCTCGACTTCGGCGTGGTCTGGGTCAACACGCACATCCCGTTCGTCTCGGAGATGCCGCACGGCGGCTTCAAGCACTCCGGGTACGGCAAGGACCTGTCGGTGTTCGGTCTGCACGACTACACCAGGGTCAAGCACGTCATGCACTACATCGGCGAATAAGGACGAGCCTGGACATGACCGAGCTATTCGCGATCCAGCTAGAGGACGTCGTCAAGGAGTACCTCTCGCACGGCGAGGTCGTCCAGGCGGTCAAAGGTGTGTCGCTGGACATCGCCGAGGGGGAGTTCTTCTCCCTCCTCGGCCCGTCCGGATGCGGCAAGACCACGACCATGAGGATGATCGCCGGCTTCGAGGAGCCCACCAAAGGGCTCGTGAGGCTGCACGGCAAGGACGTCACGAACGTCCCGCCGAACAAGCGTGACGTCAACATGGTCTTCCAGTCCTACGCCCTGTTCCCGCACATGAGCGTGTGGGACAACGTGGCGTTCGGCCTGAAGCAGCGCAAGACGCCGCAGGAGGAGATCCAGCGGCGGGTCGGCGAGATGCTGGAGATCGTCGACCTCTCGGGCCGGGAGAAGCGCCGGCCGCGGGAGATGTCCGGCGGCCAGCAGCAGCGCGTGGCCCTGGCCCGCGCCCTGGTCAACCGGCCGCGGGCGCTCCTGCTCGACGAGCCGCTGGGCGCGCTCGACCTCAAGCTGCGCCAGGCCATGCAGATCGAGCTCAAGCGCATCCAGCGCGAGGTCGGCATCACGTTCGTGTACGTGACGCACGACCAGAACGAGGCGCTGACCATGAGCGACAGGATCGCCGTGATGAACGACGGGCTGGTCGAGCAGCTCGCGAGCCCGCGGGAGATCTACGAAGGGCCGGCCACCGCGTTCGTGGCGGGTTTCATCGGCACCTCCAACCTGATCAGCGGGACGGTGACCGGCGGGGTGCTGGAGATCGGCGGCGGCCGGGTGCTGGTGCCGGGACGCGAGGGCGACGTGACGGTGACCGTCCGCCCCGAGAAGATCACGATCTGCGCGGACGAGCCGGGGCGCGGGCTGAGCGCCGTCCCCGGGACCGTCACGGAGATGGTCTACCTGGGCACCTCCAACAGCTATGCGGTGCAGCTCGCCGACGGGGCCGAGATGACCGTATTTGAGCAGAACGCGCATGACGCGACGGCGACCGCGGAGCGGGGCGACTCCGTGTGGCTGTCGTGGGAGGCGCAGCACTCTTACGTGATTGGAAGTTGATAGCACCCCATGAACCCCCGCCAGATCACCCCCGCCCTCCTCAGGGGCATGACCCAGCCCCGCACCCGCCGCGACTTCTTCCGTGTCACCGGACTGTCGGCCGCCGGCCTCGCGCTCGCCGCCTGCGGCGTCCAGGGCCAGAAGGCCGCCCCTCCGAAGGCCGACGCCGTCAAGGACTACTGGGCCAAGCAGAGCAAGCACGGCAAGCTCGTCTTCGCCAACTGGCCCGAGTACATGCCCGAGGACCAGGCCCCGCTGAAGAAGTTCACCCAGACCACCGGGATCTCCGTGGAGTACAAGGAGGTCATCCAGGAGAACGCGGAGTTCTTCGGCAAGGCCGACCCCGTGCTCCGCGCCGGTCAGTCGCTCGGCTACGACATCGTCGTGATGACCAACGGCGTGCAGCTCCAGCACATGGTCGAGCTCGGCTACATCGTGCCGCTCGACCACAGCCGGATGCCGAACTTCCTGGCCAACGCCGGTGACAAGTACAAGGAACGCGCCTACGACCCGGGCAACCAGTACACGATGCCCTACTCCTCGGGCGTGACCGGCATCGCGTACAACACCAAGTACGTCAAGGACGACATCACCAGCATCGAGGCCCTGTTCGACCCCAAGTACAAGGGGCGGGTCGGGATGATGGCCGACGCGCAGGAGATCGGCAACTTCGGCATGTTCGCCCTCGGCGTCGATCCGGAGAAGTCGACCGAGGCGGACTGGAAGAAGGCCGGGGAGAAGCTCAAGCAGCAGCGCGACGCGGGAATCGTCCGGAAATATTACGACCAGAGCTACATCGACGCGGTCTCCAAGGGCGACGTCTGGCTGACCATGGCCTGGTCGGGCGACATCTTCCAGCGGCAGCTCGCCGGCGAGCCGGTCAAGTTCGTGGTGCCCGACGAGGGCGGCACAATCTGGACCGACAACATGCTCATCCCCAAGGGCGCGGCCAACCCCGTGGACGCCCTCACCCTCATGGACTACCTGTACCAGCCTGCGGTGGCCGCCGAACTGGATGAGTTCATCCAGTTCGTCACCCCGATCCCGGCCGTCCAGGACCTGCTGCGCGAGAAGGCCGCGACGGCCAAGGGCGAGGACAAGAAGGCCCTGGAGGACATGGTGGACAGCCCGCTCATGTTCCCCTCGGCGGCCGACTACGCCAAGCTGCGCACGTACACCACCCTGACCACGCAGCAGGAGCAGGTGTTCAACTCCATCTTCCAGTCGATCACCCAGGCATAGCCATGAAACGGCTCACCCCCTACCTGCTCGCCCTGCCGAGCTGGCTGTGGCTGGCGATCTTCCTGGTCGTGCCCATGGTGGCGATGGCGTCGGTCTCGCTCCAGACGGGCAACGCCATCGACGGCTACGCCATGACGTTCAGCTTCTCCAACTACGCCGACGCGCTCGGCAGGTACAGCGACCAGTTGCTGCGCTCGCTCCTGTACGGCGGCCTGGCCACCGTGGCGATGCTGGTGATCGGCTACCCGGTGGCGTACTGGATCGCCTTCAAGGGCGGCAGTCGCAAGTCGGTGTACCTGTTCCTGTTGCTGCTGCCGTTCTTCGTGTCGTTCGTGCTGCGGACGATCTCGTGGAACTTCCTGCTGGCCGACAACGGCATCCTGTTCGGGACGCTGAAGGGCTGGGGCGTGCTGCCCGAGGGCTTCCACGTGCTGGCCACGACCGTGGCCGTGGTGGGCGGGCTCACCTACAACTTCCTGCCGTTCATGATCCTGCCGATCTACGTGGCCCTGGAACGGGTCGACCCGCGGGTGGTCGAGGCGGCCCAGGACCTGTACGCCACCCGAGCCGGGGCCTTCCGCCGGGTGGTGCTGCCGCTGTCGCTGCCGGGCGTCTTCGCCGGGGTGCTGATGACGTTCGTGCCCGCGACGGCCGACCCGGTCAACGCGCAGATCCTCGGCGGCACGGCCAACACCATGATCGGCAACATCATCCAGACCGAGTACCTGACCAACCTCGACTACCCGACCGCCTCGGCGCTGTCGTTCACGCTGATGGCGATCCTGCTGGTGGGCATCTTCGTCTACGCCCGCGCGCTCGGCACCGAGAACGTTCTTGAGGCGGCGGCGCGATGAGGGGCGCGCGGGGCAGGTTCGGCGACCGCCTGCTGCACGTCTACACCTGGCTGATCATCCTGTGGCTGTCGTCGCCGATCGCCGTCATGATCCTGTTCGGCTTCAACGACAAGAAGAGCAAGTCGAACACGAGCTGGCAGGGCTTCACCCTCAAGTGGTACGGCGAGCTCTTCGAGATCTCCGACCTGACCACGGCGCTGCGCAACTCGATCGTGATCGCGCTGGTCAGCACCGTGATCACGGTCGTCATCGGGACGATGCTGGGCCTGGCCGTCGGCCGGCACCGCTTCCGCGGCCTCGGCGCCACGAACTTCCTGGTCTTCGCCGCCATCTCCACGCCGGAGCTGGTGATGGGGGCCTCGCTGCTGTCGCTGTTCGTCTCGGGCAACGTGCCGCGCGACGGCAACACGATCATCGTGGCGCACGTGCTGTTCTCGCTCTCCTTCGTCGTGGTGACGGTCAGGGCGCGGGTCATCACGCTCGACCCGTCGCTGGAGGAGGCGGCCAAGGACCTCGGCGCGACCGCGTGGGGCACGTTCCGGCAGGTGACGCTGCCCTCGATCATGCCGGGCGTGCTCGCGGGCGCGATGCTCTCCTTCGCGCTGTCGATCGACGACTACGTGGTGACGAGCTTCGTCAACGGCTCGACCGTCACGTTCCCGCTGTGGATCGTGGGCGCGGTGAAGACCGGCATTCCACCGCAGGTCAACGTGATGGGTACGCTCATCTTCGGGATCGGTGTCCTGATCGCCGTGGCGAACGCGGTGGCCGCCAGACGCCGCGCCTAGGATCTGCTCCAACAGGCTTTCCCCCCGCGATCCGGCGGGGGGATTGGTGTATTCCGACCAAGAACAGGGAGGCGAGATCGGATTTCGGCGGGGGGAACCCGCGCGTGATCACATCACCCCTTTGGATCCCGCAATAAAAACAATGAACAATCTAAGAACTTCGTAGGGAAGTGGGATTTGTGGATCCGCTGAAGGCGCTGGCTGACGCGGAGCGCAAGCCGTACTGGCTGGACAGTCCGGCCAGACCCGAGCCGCGCGCGCGGCTCATCGGAAAGACCGACGCCGACCTGGTCGTCGTCGGCGGAGGCTTCTCGGGGCTGTGGACGGCCCTGATGGCCAAGGAACGTGACCCTTCGCTGGACGTCGTCCTGCTCGAAGGGCGCAGGATCGGCTGGGCGGCGACCGGCCGCAACGGCGGGTTCTGCATGGCGACCCTCACCCATGGCCTGGCCAACGGCCTGGAACGGTGGCCGGAGGACATCGGCCGCCTCGAACGCATGGGCGTGGACAACCTCGACGAGATCGAGCGCACGCTGGAGCGGCACGGCATCGACTGCTCCTTCGAGCGCACCGGCGAGCTGCACGTGGCCACCGAGCCGTGGCAGCTCGACTCGCTGGCCGAACACCTGGACCTGATCTCCGAGCTCGGCCTCGACTACGTGCCGATGGACGAGCGTCAGGTGCGGGCCGAGGTCAACTCGCCGACCTACCTGGGCGGGCTCTGGGAACGCAGCGGCTGCGCCATGCTGGACCCGGCGCGGCTGGCCTGGGGGTTGCGCGAGGCGTGCCTGCGGCTCGGCGTACGGGTCTTCGAGCGCAGCCCGGTGCGTTCGCTGCGCGACGACGGCACGACGATCACCCTGCGGACCCCGTACGGGTCGGTGACGGGCCGGCGGGTGGCGCTGGGCACGGGGGTCTTCCCGCCCCTGTTGCGCAGGCTCAAGCACTTCGTCGTCCCGGTGTACGACTACGCCCTGATGACCGAGCCGCTGACCGCGTCCCAGCTCGCCGAGGTGGGCTGGCACAACCGGCAGGGCGTCGGCGACTCGGGCAACCAGTTCCACTACTACCGGCTCACCGACGACAACCGCATCCTGTGGGGCGGCTATGACGCGGTCTACTACAACGGCGGCCTGGTCAAGCCGGAGTACGAGCAGCGCGACGAGACCTTCGTCAAGCTCGCCGAGCACTTCGCCACCACCTTCCCGCAGCTGTCCCAGGTGCGCTTCACGCACCGCTGGGGCGGCGTGATCGACACCTGCAGTCGCTTCAGCGCCTTCTACGGCACGGCGCACGGCGGCCGGCTGGCCTACGCCGTGGGCTACACCGGCATGGGCGTCGGGGCCACCAGGTTCGGCGCGAACGTGATGCTGGACCTGCTGTCGGGGGAGGCCACCGAGCGGACCGAGCTGCGGATGGTCAAGGAGAAGCCGGTGCCGTTCCCGCCCGAGCCGGTCCGGTCGGGGGTGATCCAGTTCACCCGGTGGTCGATCGCTCAGGCCGACCAGCATCAGGGCAGGCGCAACCTGTGGCTGCGCACGCTCGACAGGATGGGCCTCGGCTTCGACTCCTGATCCGGTGTTCCGAGGGGGCGCCAGGCCCGCGTGCCGCGGGCCTGGCGCACACTTGTGACCATGAGGATCGAGTTCGCCGCCGACGGCGTGCCCCTGGCCGGTGACCTGCGGCTGCCCGAGGGCACGGGCCCCTGGCCGGGTCTGGTGCTCACCGGGCCGTTCACCGGGGTGCGCGACCAGGTCACGGGCCTGTACGCCGAGCGGCTGGCCCGCCGGGGCTACGTGACGCTGGCCTTCGACCACCGCAACTGGGGCGAGTCCGGCGGCGAGCCACGTGGGCACGAGGATCCGCAGGCCAAGCTGAACGACCTGCGGGCGGCGGTGTCGCTGCTGCGGTCGCGCCCCGAGGTGGACGGCGACCTGATCGGGGCCTTCGGCATCTGCCTGGGCGCCGGGTACGCGCTGAAGTTCGCCGCCTTCGACCCGCGCGTACGGGTGTTCGCGGGCATCGCCGGGGCCTACAACAACCCGTACACGATGCGGTCGGGCATGGACTACCAGGAGGCGCTGGCCGGGTTCGCCGGCGTGCTGGAACGGCAGGACCTGGGCGGCCCGGTCGAGTACCTGCCCGCCGTGGCGGAGGACGGCGAGGCCGCGATGCCGGGCGACGAGCCGTTCGCCTACTACGGCACCGAGCGCGGGGCCTCCTCCTCCTGGCGGAACGCGGTCACCCGGGCCGGTCTGCGCGAGCTGATCACCATGGACAACATGATGGGCGCCGACTTCCTGTCGCCGAAGCCCGCCCTGATCGTGCACGGCGTGATCGACCGGTTCTGCCCGCCGGAAGGGGCCGAGGAGGCGTTCAGGCGGCTCGACGAGCCCAAGAAGCTCGTCTGGGTCGACGCCAAGCAGCACGTCGACCTCTACGACCGCGAGCCGTACGTGTCGCAGGCCGTGGACGCGACCGCGGACTTCCTCGCCGAGCACCTCCGGCCGGGCGGCTCCGGAGCCTGACGTCTACGCTGGGGGGTATCGCGCGGAATGGGGGATTCATGCGTGCCATCCAGTTCACCCGCTTCGGCGGCCCGGAGGTGCTCGAAGAGGCCGAGGTGCCCGATCCGGTCGTGGGACCGGGCCAGGTGCTGGTGGACGTCGAGGCCGCGGGGCTGAACTTCGCCGACGTGCGGCAGATCTCCGGCCACTACTCCAGCCCGGACCGCCTGCCGCACATCCCCGGCAGCGAGGTCGTCGGGCGCGACCACCGGGGACGGCGGGTGATGGGCTTCACCGCCAACGGCTACGCCTCCAAGGCTGTCCTGGACGAGGGCGACGTCGTGGTCGTGCCCGACTCGCTGCGGGCCGGCGAGGCGCTGGCGCTGCTCGTCCAGGGGCTCACCGCCTGGCATCTGCTGCGTTCGTCGGCGCGGCTCAGGGAGGGCGAGAGCGTGGTCGTCCACTCCGGCGCGGGCGGCGTGGGCAGCCTGGCCGTGCAGCTGGCCAAGGTGTTCGGCGCCGGACGCGTGATCGCCACCGCCTCCAGCGAGGACAAGCGGTCGCTCGCCCTCGACCTGGGCGCGGACGCCGCCGTGGACGGCGCGGCCGACGGGTACGCCGAGCGCGTCATCGAGGCCAACGGCGACCGGCCGGCGGACGTGGTGCTCGACGCCGTCGGCGGGGCGGTCTTCGACGCGGCGCTGACCGTCCTGGCCCCCTTCGGGCGGCTGGTGAGTTACGGGTCGTCGTCGGGCGAGCAGGCCCGGCCGGTCGATCCCGCGCGGCTGACCGCGGGCAACCTCGCCGTCCTCGGGTTCTGGCTGCGTCCGCTGCGGGGGCGGCGGGAGATGGTCGGGCCCCCGCTGGGCGAGCTGCTCGCGCTGACCGCGGCCGGACGGCTGCGTCCGCTGGTGGGCGGCGAGTACCCGCTGGCGGAGGCGGCCCGGGCCGTGGCGGACCTGGCCGGACGGCGAACTGTCGGAAAAGTGGTGCTCCTGCCCTGACAGGCAGGGTGTGGCCAATGCCGCGACTGGGCAGAGGGTGATCAAAACCCCCGAGAAGTGATGATCGCGGGGGTTTTGTAGGTGTGGTGGAGATTGCTGGTCTTGGTGGTGGTCTGGGGGTTCGTGACCGGTTGTTCGGTCGAGCGACTGCCCGGGGTGCCGGGCGTGGTGAAGGTCAGAGCGAAGGTCGACCGATGCGTCCTGAAATTTCGGGACAAGAGGGCCGGGAGGGCGGCCCGCGCCCGGCTTGAGCACGACGTCGAGCAGTACGTCTCCCGACGCCCTGGACGGGTCGCCTACAGCATGCTGGAGCTCACCAGCGGCCTCACCCTGGGCCGCGCCGAGCACCAGCACGACATGATCACCGCCAGCGGCGTCAAGGTGGACATCCTCACGGCGCTCGTGCTCGGCCACGGGACCCTGGGCGAGGAGGAGCGCGACCTCGCCGAGCGCATGATCATCGAGAGCGACAACGGCGCCGCCGACGCGTTGTGGGGCCGGGTCGGCGGCGCGATGGGCGAGTTCTACCGGCGCATGGGCCTGAACGAGACCGTCCCCGGGCCCGGCGTCTTCTGGGGCGGCACCAACACCAGCCCCGCCGACCGCATCCGCCTGCTCCAGGTGCTGGTGAACGGCGGCGAGGGCCTCTCCGACCGCGACCGCGCCCTCGTGCTCGGCCTGATGGGACGGGTGGTCAAGGACCAGTCGTGGGGCGTCAGCGCGGCCGCCCGCCCGGTGGACCGGGTGGCGTTGAAGAACGGCTGGACGCCGCGCCCGTTCATCCACAACACGTGGGCGGTGACCAGCTACGGCCGCGTCGTCGGGCCGGGGCGCGACCTGCTGCTGGCGGTGCAGACCGACGGGCAGCCGGGGGAGGGGGTGGGCATCGAGACCATCGAAGGGGTGGCCAGGATGATCGGCTCCCGGCTCGACGAGCTGTCCCCGACGACGCCCCGGTCCTGCCCGAGGAACCCGGCCGCCTGACAGTGTTCCTCTCGGCCGTCGCACCCTGCCGGCGGCAAGCAGCCCGATCCCTGCAATAGGATCGGCTCTCGTCACGTTTGACTGAAGTGAACTGATTGACCGCTCGGCGGCCGGCGCGCGCCGGTATCTACCCCGGTCGAAGCCCACCTCCGACGGTGTGCTCCCCCCGGGAGGTCTCCGTCATGATCTGGACGGAGACCCTTGAAGTCCTATCTCGACGTGCTGGCCACCCCCGGAGCCTGGCGGTTCCTGGTGCCCGCGCTGCTGGCCCGCGTGCCGTTCGCGATGACCCAGATGGGCATCCTGCTGCTGGTCCAATGGTCCACCGGCTCCTACGGCGCGGCAGGGATCACCTCCGCCGCCGCCGCCGTCTTCCAGGCTCTCATCGGCCCCCAGACCGGCCGCCTGGCCGACCGGTACGGCCAGGCCCGGGTGCTGCTGCCGCAGGTCGCGGTGCACGCCCTGGCCATGGGCGGCCTGCTGGCCTTCGCCGCCGCGCACGCCCACCTCGCGCTGCTGGTCGCCATGGCAGCCGTCGTCGGCGCGTCCGGACCGCAGGTCGGCTCGATGGTCCGGGCCCGCTGGGCGCACCGGCTCGGCGGCACCGGCAGGCTGAACACGGCGTTCGCGGTCGAGTCGATCACCGACGAGCTGACGTTCACGCTGGCCCCTGTGCTGCTGGTGGGGTTGTCGACGGCGTACTCGCCGGTGGTCGCGCTGCTCGGCGGGCTCGTGCTGATCCTGGTCGGCACGGTGGTCTTCGCCGCCGTCCGGACGGCCGCGCCCGAGCCGGTGCCGGTCCGGATCGCCGCCTCCAAGGGCGTGCTGCGCAGGCGCGGCGTGGCGCTGCTCGCCGCCGCCTTCCTCGCCATGGGGTCGGTCTTCGGCAGCCTCCAGGTCGGCGTCACCTCGCTCACCACCGCCCTGCACGCGCCCGCGTCCGCCGGTCCCGTCTACGGCGTCTTCTCCGGCGCCAGCATGCTCGGCGGCCTGCTGTACGGCGCGGTCCGCTGGCGGCTGCCCGCCCGCGTCCGGCTGGTCGGCGGGCTGGCCCTGCTCGCGGTCGCGACCAGCGCGTTCACGCTCGCCGGAGCGGTCCCCCACCTGTACGTCGCCGCCGCCCTGGCCGGCCTGGTGATCGCCCCCGTGGTGATCACCGGCTACACCCTGGTCGAGGGCCTGGTCGCGGCGGAGGTCCGCACCGAGGCGTTCACCTGGCTGAACGGCGGCATCGCGCTCGGCATCGCGGCCGGGTCGTCGGTCGCCGGGCAGCTCGTGGACCACTTCGGCGCGTCCTGGGCGTTCGTGGTCGCGCCGGTGGCCACCGGGGTGGCCGCGCTGCTCGTGCTGGCCAGGGTCGGCAGCCTGCGCCCGCTGCCCGCCGGGCCCGCGGCGGACGTCCCCGCGCTCAGTGAGGGACCGGCGACTCTTCCTGGATGACCTTCGGCACGCCGCGCAGCCCGGTCAGCGCGAACACCGCGACCACGGCCAGCAGGACCGCCGTGAGCAGCGTCGTCACCTGCATCCCCGCCACGAACGCCTCCCGCGCCGCGCGCATTAGCTGCTCGGCCGCCTGCGGGGGCAGGGCCGCCGCCGTGGCGGTGGCTCCGGCGATCGACTCCCGCGCCGCCTCGCCGGGCACCCCGGCGGGCAGCAGCAGGTTCGCGCGGTAGACGCTGTTGAGCACGGTGCCCAGGACCGCGATGCCCAGCGCGCCGCCCAGCTCGAACGCCGTCTCCGACACCGCGGCCGCCGCCCCCGCCCGCTCCCTGGGCGCGGTGGCCAGGATGTTGTCGTTGTTCACGGTGAACGTGAGCCCGACCCCCAGCCCGCCGATCATCATCACGGGCAGCAGGGTGAGATAGTCCACCTCGGTGCCGAGCATGCCGTACCGGACGAACGCGCCGGCGTTCAGCGCCAGGCCGAGCGCGACCACGCCGTTCCTGCCGAGCCGGTTGATCAGCCGGGCCGCGAGCACCCCGCCCACCGCGCCGCTCAGGCCGCCGGGGATCTGCGCCAGCCCGGCCACCAGCGGGGACCAGCCCAGGACGAGCTGCAGGTACCAGGCGAACAGCAGGCTCATGGCCGACAACGCGAAGATCGCCAGCAGGTTCGTGCCCACGGACGCGCTGAACGCCCGCCGCCGGAACAGCCGTACGTCGATCAGCGGCGTGTCCAGCCGCTTCTGCCGCCGGACGAACAGCACCAGGCACGCCACGCCCACCACGGCCGCCCCCAGGACGTCGGCGTGCGCCAGGCCCTGGTGGGCGGCCTCCTTGACCGCGTAGACGGCCGTCACGACACCGGCGAACGACAGCGCCACGCTGAGCCCGTCGATCCGCCCTGCGGTGGGGTTGCGCGACTCCGGCAGCACCAGGAAGCCGCAGACCAGCACCAGCACCATGATCGGCACGTTGAGCAGGAACACCGACCCCCACCAGAAGTGGTCCAGCAGCACGCCCCCGACGACCGGCCCCATCGCGAACCCGGCCGCGCTCATCCCGCTCCAGATCCCGATGGCCGCGGTCCGCTCGCCCGGGTCGGTGAAGACGTTCCTGACGATAGAGAGCGTGGACGGCATGATCATCGCGCCCGCCACGCCCAGCAGCGTCCTGGCGGCGATCAGCAGCTCGGGGTTCGGGGCGTAGGCGGTCACCAGAGAGGCCGCGCCGAACCCGGCCACGCCGATCAGCAGCAGCCGCTTGCGGCCCACGCGGTCGCCGAGGTTGCCCATGGTGACCAGGAGGCCGGCCAGGGCGAAGCCGTAGATGTCGCCGATCCAGAGCAGTTGCGTCGAGTTCGCACCGAGGTCGGCGACCAGGCGGGGGAGCGCCAGGTGCAGCACGGTGAGATCGACCGAGAGCAACAGTGTCGCAAGGCAGGCTATGGCCAGACAGGCCCATTTGCGCGTCATGCCGTCCACGGTGGCCGGGGCGGCTGACGGCCCGCCTACCGTCCGCTGACCACCCTGTCGAGGGCGGCGTCGATGCGGTTGCGGATGTCCTCGGTGCTGTACCAGTCGTCGGGGCACTCCGCGCGGGCCTGGGCCAGCAGGGACAGCGCGAGGCCGCGCTCGCCGGCGGACAGCGCCACCTCGGCCAGCCCGAGGTCCGCCCAGGCCAGCACGTCCATGGAGCCCACCCGGCGGGCCAGCTCGGCCGCCTCCTCGTAGTCGGCCCGCCCGCCCAGCGGCTCGCCCATGCCGAGCAGCGCGTCGCCGCGCCGGCACAGGGCCTCGGCCATCTCCGCCCGCGCGTCGAGCTCGCGGGCCAGCGTCAGCGCCTCGTCCGACAGCGCGTAAGAGGCCGCGTAGTCCCCCCGCTCGGAGGCCAGCGCGCCGAGCCCCGACAGCACCAGGATCGTCCCCCAGCGCTCGCCGATCGCGCGGAAGGCGGCCAGGGCGCGCCGGAAGGCGGCCAGCGACTCCTCGGCCCGGCCCAGGATCTGCAGCACGAACCCCATGCCGCAGTACGACAACGCCCGCTGCCAGGGCGGCAGGCCCTCGGTGAAGGCCCGCAGCTCGTGGTAGATCGTCTCGACGTCGCCCGGCGGCCCGGTGAACATCGACCGCATCATCATCAGGAACTCCACCCGCTCCGGCAGGTGGGTGATCGGCAGCAGCCCGCGCACCTCGGCCAGCCGCTCGCGCAGGTCGTCGTCGGCCACGCCCGTCCAGGCCGTGACGAGCACGCACATGACGTACTCCTCCTCCATGCCGGCGGGGCGGGCGTCGCCGATCGCGGCCAGCAGCCCGGCGGCCAGGCCGGCGACGGCGCCGCGGTGGCCGCGCATCCACCAGTAGCAGGTGCCGTGCGCCAGCAGCCGCAGGCCGGTCGCCAGCTGCCCGGACTCCGTCGTCCAGCGCACGGCGGCCTCGACGTCGTCGCTCTCCTCGTCCAGGCGGGCCAGCCAGTCGAGCTGGGCGGCGGTGCGCAGCAGCGGGTCGGCGGTCAGCACCAGGTCGAGGTAGTAGGCGGTGTGGGCGTCCCTGATCGCGGCGGTCTCGCCGGACTCGGCCAGGCGTTCGGCGCAGAACGCCCTGATCGTGTCGAGCATGCGGTAACGGCCGCCGACGTGCTCCACCAGCGACTTCTCCGCCAGCGAGAACAGCACCTCCTCCGGTGCCCCGCACACCCGCTCGGCCGCCTCGGGCGTGGCGCCGCCCACGAAGACGCTCAGCCGGCCGGCCAGGCGCTGCTCGGCGTCGTCCAGCAGGTCCCAGCTCCACGCGACGACCGCGCGGAGCGTCTGGTGCCGGGGCAGCGCCGTCCGGCTGCCGCGGGTCAGCAGCCGGAACCGGTCGTCCAGGCGGGCCGCCACGTCGGCGACCGACAGCGTACGGAGGCGCGCGGCGGCCAGCTCGATGGCCAGCGGCAGCCCGTCGAGCGCCCGGCAGATGCGCACCACGTCCGCGGCGTTGCCGCCGTCCACGCCGAACCCTGGACGCACGGCGGCGGCGCGGTCGGCGAACAGCCGGACGGCCGCGTACGCCAGCGGGTCGTCCGGCTCGGGCGGCGGCAGGCGCAGCGGGGACACCGGCAGGATCGACTCCCCGGTGATGCCCAGCGCCTCCCGGCTGGTGGTCAGCACCCGCAGCCCGGGGCAACCGGCCAGCAGCGCGTCGGCGAGCTCGGCCACGGCGGCGACCAGATGCTCGCAGTTGTCCAGGACGAGCAGCAGGTCGCGCTCGGCCAGCGCGGTGAGCAGCCGGGTGACCGGGTCGATCGCCGGGCGCTGGGACGTGTGCCGCAGGGCGTCGCGGATGTCGAGCGCGACCAGCACCGCGCCGGGCACGCCGGTCGCGCCGGCCGCGCCGGTCACGTGGGCGAGGGGCACGAAGCACACGTCGCCCGGTTCCTGGGCGGCCGCCTCCTGGGCGAGCCTGGTCTTGCCCGCGCCGCCGGGGCCGATCAGCGTGACGAGCCTGTTGTCCCGCAGCCGCGCGCCGAGCTGCGCCAGCTCCTCCGCCCGCCCCACGAAGCTGGTGAGCTGCGCCCGCAACCCCCGCTTGAGCCCTCCGGCCGGCGGCGCGGAAGGCCCACCGGGCACCGCGGCCACGGGCGTGACAGCGGGCGCGCCGGCTGACGTGCCGGCGGGGGCGAGTGACGGGTCGGCGCGGAGGACGGCCAGATGGGCGGCGGTCAGCTCGGCGCCCGGCTCGATGCCCAGCTCCCGGTCGAGCAGCCGTCGCGCCTCGTCGTACACGGCCAGCGCCTCGGCCTGGCGGCCACTGCCGTACAGGGCGCGCATGAGCTGGGCGCGCAGGCGCTCGCGCAGCGGATGGGCGGCGGTGAGCCGGCGCAGCTCGGCGACCAGGTCGCGGTGCCGCCCGAGCTCCAGGTCGGCCTGGAGCCGGTCCTCGGTGGCCGCCAGCCGCAGCTCCTCCAGCCCGGCCGCGGCCGACACGGCGTGCGGCGCGTCGGCGAGCGGCACGCCCCGCCACAGCTCCAGCGCCGCGCCCAGCAGCGCCGCCGCCCGCCGGGCGTCCCCATCGGCCAGCGACCGCCGTCCGTCCCGGGCCAGCAGCTCGAAGCGGCGCGCGTCCACGTCCTGAGGATCGGCGACCAGCCGGTAGCCCGCCGGGTGGAACTCGACCAGGTCCCGGCCGAGCGCCCGGCGCAGCCTGGAGACCTGGGACTGCAGCGCGTTGGCCACACCGTCCGGCGGGTGGGGGCCGTACAGGCCGTCCACGAGCTGGCCGGCGCCGACGACGCGGCCCGCGTTCAGGGCCAGCAGGGTGAGCAGGGCGCGCACCCGGGGCCCGCCGAGCGCCACGGGCGCGCCGTCCTCGTCCAGCACGCTGGTGGGTCCGAGGATCTCGAAGCGCATGTCTCGATTATCGGGCCTGGGGGAGGAGCGCGGCGATTTCTCCGTACGTCGGCAGCTTGGGGGCGTTCTTGCCCTGCGCGCCCAGCACGGCGGCCAGCGCGCCCTGGAGCGCGGCCCGGTAGAGCAGCGACCCGGTGCTCACCCGCGCCACCCCCGCCTCGGCGAGCTGGTCGAGCGTGGGCCCGCCCGGCTGGTAGAGCACGTTCAGCGGCAGCCGCGTACGCGCGACGACCTCGGCGATCTCCGCCAGGTCGGACAGGCCGGGGACGAAGATGCCGTCGGCGTGCTCGTAGGCGTCCACCCGCTCGCGCCAGTCGCCGGTGCCGAGCCAGTGGGTGTCGGTGCGGGCGTTGACGAACACGCCGTGGCCCTTGGCGGCCTCGATGATCCGCCGGTGCAGCTCGACCGGGCGCAGGGTGCCGTCGGGACGGCCGTCCTCCAGGTTCACGCCCGCCACGCCGAGCGCGGCCAGGCTCGCCACCAGGGCCGACACCTCGTCCGGGTCGTCGCTGAACCCGCCCTCGATGTCCACCGTGACCAGGACGTCCAGGTCCTTGACCGTCTCGGCCAGCTCGATCGTCTCGGCCCTGGTCGCGCCGGCGGCGTCCGGCTTGCCGTGCACGGCGGACACGCCGAGGCTGGTGGTGCCGATCGCGGGGAAGCCGTGCGCGGCGAGGATCGCGGCCGAGCCGTAGTCCCAGGCGTTGGGCAGCAGCAGCGGGTCGCCCGGCCGGTGCAGGTCGTGGAAGTTCATCGGCCGGTCCCTTCGAGGAGCGCGTCGAGCACGCCGGCGGCCAGCGCGAGGGCGTGGGCGGGAGCGGGGCACGGGCGCAGGCCGTCCCCGAACGTCAGATGGGGGGCGGGGCCCCGGGAGGCGTCGAAGCGGCCGGGATCGGCGAACACCTCGGGATCGCGGTTGGCCGCGACCAGGTCGATCGTGACCTCCTGGCCGGTGCGGGTGTCGAGCCTGCGGCTGGCCTTCAGCGGCGGGTCCTGCCTGAGCGTCTCGTGCAGCACCGCCTCGGGGTCGTCGCCCGGCACGGCGTGGGCGAGCGCGTTCTCGATGAGCGCCTCGGTGGCGGCGTGGCCCTGGAGCAGCAGGGTGACGGCCGGCAGGTCGGTCAGCCCGAGCAGTTCGGCGACGGCGGCGTCGGCCCGCGGGCTTCCCTCGCCCGACAGGTAACCGCTCGCGGCCGCGGGCACGGCCGAGGTGTCCGGCACGCCGAGCGCGGCCCCCAGCACGGCCGTCGGCACGCCACGCCAGTCGCCGCCGCGGTCCTCGGTCGCGGCCCTGGCAGCCGTCCTCAGCGCGGCCGGGTCCAGGGCGGACAGGCGCTCGACGACCAGGCGGCGGCGTCCGGCGTGCGTCTCGCCGGTGCTGAAGCGCGAGACGTGGGCCCGCAGCCAGGCGAGCGTCCCGGGCTCGCCGTCCTGCGGGACGGGCGGCGGCACGTACCGGCTGTCGGAGAGCACCGCACGGGCTTCGGCGTGGTGGGTGATGAGCATGGGTCCACGCTAGGACGCGGACCGTTCGACGGGGGACGAAGTATGGACGCGTCCCCGGTGTCCCCGCTGTCCCGGTTTCCGGTCACGCCGCCAGCCGCTGCCGGCTCTCGGGCTGCGCGGGCGCCCCGGTGGCCCGCGTGCCCTCGATCCTTACGGCCGCGCGGCCCGGTGCGCTTGCCAGCGCCATCGACACGACGAGCACGATCTCGGCCAGCACCACACCCCGTTCGAGCAGCCCGTAGTAGGCGCCGCCGCCGATCAGCGAGGAGGTGAAGGCGGCCGGGTGCGCCGCCAGGTACGCGCCCAGCGTCAGCCCCGAGGTCACGCTCAGGGCCTTGACCGCGCTCCAGCGCACGGCCGCCGTCCGCCCCCTGGCCAGCGACCAGCCGGCGACCGGCAGCGCGGTGAAGACCACGGCCGCCGACCAGCGGTGGATCTCGCCGGTCAGAGTGCTGATGTCCGACATGCCGGGATCGGTGGGGAAGAGCGCGCTCAGCATCAGCCCGGCCGCCCCCGCCAGCAGCAGCACGCGGGTGGCGGCGGTCCGCCCAGGCTCCCGGGCGGCCAGCCCGTACGCCAGCGACAGGCAGGCCACGGCCAGCGCGAGCGTCCCGACCAGCACGGGCAGCATGCCGCCGGGGACGAGCGCGTAGTCGCTGATCAGCGGCTGCGCGGGCAGGACGGCCTGCGCGTAGCCGAGGGCGGCCACCGCCGTCACCGCTCCGGCGACCGGAGCGAGCACGGTGCGCCAGGTCATCGGGTCACCTCGTCGTAGATCTGCTCGAAGCGGGCCAGCGACGTCTGGTCGTCGTGGGTGAGCGCCAGCGCCCGGCTGGCGTTGCCCAGGCGGGCGCGCAGGTCGTCGTCGGTGAGGATCGCGGTCAGGTGCCTGGCCAGCGAGACGACGTCGCCCGGTTGGTAGAGGTAGCCGTTGCCGTCCACCAGGTGCGGCAGCGCCATCGCGTCGGCGGCCACGACGGGCAGGCCGGACGCCATGGCCTCCAGCGTGGCGATGCTCTGCAGCTCGGCGACGCCCGGCATGCCGAACACGTCGGCGGCGGCGAACGCCTGCGGCATGCTCTCGTCGGGCACGAACCCGACGAAGAACACCCGGTCGCCCACCCCGATGCGCTTGGCCAGCTTCTCCAGCTCCATCCGCTGGTTGCCGCGGCCCACGAACGCCACCTGCGCGTCGGTCTCGTTGAGCACGAGAGGCAGGGCGCGGATCAGCTCGTCGAGGTGCTTCTCCTCGTCCAGGCGGCCCACGAACAGGACGGTCGGCCGGTCGGGCAGCGCGAACCGCCGGCGCGCCCACGACTTGGGCTCGGCGTGCGGGTGGAACCTGGCCAGGTCGATGCCGCACGAGACGGCCTCGACGTCGCGGGAGAAGCCCTGGTCGGCCAGGAGCTTGGCGGCCAGCGGGGTCGGCGTCGTGATGTGGTCGGCCCGCTTGAAGATCCGGCTGAAGTCGCGCCAGGCCAGCCGGCCCGCCCTGGTCCGCAGCGCCTCGGGGACGTGCCCGAACTGGAAGAGGTTGTCGGGCATGAAGTGGTTCGTGGCCACGACCGGCACGCCGCGGCGGCGGGCGGCGGCGATGGCGGCCCGGCCGACCACGAAGTGGCCCTGGGTGTGCAGCACGTCCGGGTCGATGTCGGCGACCAGCCGGTCGAGCCTGGTCGGCACGGTGACCCGCATGGTCGGGTGCACCAGCAGCGGGGCCGAGCGCAGCCGGTGGACGATCACGCCGTCCACCACGTCGGCGCTGGCCGGGCCGGCCTCCGACTGGCACACCACGTGCACCTCGTTGCCGCGCGCGGCCAGGCCGGTGGCCAGCCGGTGGGTGAAGTAGGCGGCGCCGTTGACGTCGGGGGGATAGGTGTCGGTCGAGATCAGGACGCGGCGGGGACGTTCGGGGGCGGGGGCGAGGTGAGCGTGGTCGGTGACGTTCTGCAGGGGCATGGCCATGACGGTGACTCCGCTTTCACAAGGGGGGACGGCTGGGGGAGGGCCGAGGGGCGAACAGGGGGTTTCGGTCAGGGGAGGGGCAGGGGGAGGAGGTCAGGCGAGGTCGTTGCGCGCCTCCAGCGGGGTCGTCCGGGCCAGGGCGACCGTGCCGGCCGCGGTCAGGGCGGCGGCCGCGATCGGCGCGATGCCGGACGGCAGCGGCTCGCCGAGCAGCAGCGCCCCGAACGCCACCGCCGTGAGCGGGTCGGCGATCTGCAGCGAGGCGAAGGAGACGCCGAAGTGCCCGACGGCGTAGGCGCGTTGCAGCATCATGAGCGCCAGCAGCAGCGGGACCGGCAGGGCCAGCAGGTACCACCAGTTCCAGCCGCCGTCCACGAGCACGCGCATGAGCGTGGCGGTGGCGCCGTACAGGACGCCGGAGCCCGTGGCGAGCAGCGCGGCGCGGCCGGCGGGGGAGGCCGCCTTCGAGCCCGCCCACAGCAGCACCGTCGCGACGCCCGACACGGCGAGCAGGGTGAGTACGCCCGTGGGCGCCAGGTACGTCGGCCCGTCGGACTCGGGCACCAGCAGCACCAGGCCGATCAGCCCCGCCGCGACCACGCCCGCCGCGGCCAGTTCCTTGCCGGAGGGCCTGCGCCCGTGCAGCGCGGCGGCGATGGGCAGCGCGAACAGCAGGCTGGCCACCCCCATCGGCTGCACCACGGTCAGCGGGCCGAGCCCGAGTGCGACGATGTGCAGGCCGCCGCCCGTCACGATGGAGACGCCGCCGAGCAGCCAGCGCGGCCTGCGCAGCAGGGTCAGCAGAGCGGGCTTCGCCGAGCCCGCCGCCTCGAACTGCTGCAGCGCGGCTCCGAGCGCGAAGAACAGCGAACCGACCAGCGCGATCGCCGCGGCCAGCACACTCATTGCTCACTCCCTTCAGACGGATGGTTGCCGGACAGGGTCAAACGGACGTGTCCGCCGGAAGACGTTCCGGGGAAGGCTGGGTGGCGCGCCGCTTCCTGACCCACCGCACCAGCTCGACGAGCCCGGTGATCGACAGCGCGATCCCGAGGCCCAGCAGCAGGCCCTTGATCGGGTCGTTCTCGAAGGCCATGCCGCCGAAGAAGCCGATCAGCCCGGAGTACACCGCCCACGAGCTCGCCGCGATGGCGTCGAAGAACGTGAACGAGCGCAGCGGATGACCCACGGCGCCCATGGTCAGCGTCGTCGCGGTGCGCCCGCCGGGGATGTACCTGGCCACGATCAGCACCATTCCGCCCCGCTCGGCCAGCGCGCCGCGCGCCCAGACGAACGCCTTCTTGTCCCGCAGCCGCCTGGCCGACTTGTTGCCGATCAGGTACGACACGTGGTCGCCCACGAACGCGCCGAGCGCCGCGACCACGATCACCAGGGCCAGGTTGGTCTGGCCGGAGGCGGCGAACACCGCCGCGGTGATGACCGACGTCTCGGCGGGCACGATGGGGAAGAAACCGTCGAGCAGCGCCAGGGCGAACAGCGCCACGTACAACCATGGCGATGACATCACCTGCTGGACCAGGTCGAGAATGGCGTGCGACATATGGGTGGACTCCGATCGTCAGGGCACTCACAAAGCCTGTCGGTGTGAGCGGACCGGGGACATCGGGGATGCCCCCGGTCGAACGCGGGCCCTTCCCCTAGGAGGGTCAGGGCCGCCTACCCCATGAAGGTAGAAATTCCGCAGGTCGTGGCGCATCGGACCATCGGCACGCGTCACCCCCTACTTTCGTCAGGGGCGGACCTGCGACTTCCGCGTGACACCCACGATCAAACCGGTTGCGCGCCCCGGAAACAGGAGAGGAGGTATCCGCCTTTCAGGTGGAGCTAGCCCCACCGTGACCGGTGCGGCAGGCCCCACCCTGACTTTCGTCAGGGGTGCCGGATGA
The DNA here is from genome assembly GCF_040642995.1 of Nonomuraea sp. NPDC047529. Classification (NCBI taxonomy): domain Bacteria; kingdom Bacillati; phylum Actinomycetota; class Actinomycetes; order Streptosporangiales; family Streptosporangiaceae; genus Nonomuraea; species Nonomuraea sp. NPDC047529. The sequence continues at coordinate 68,200 of NZ_JBEYTJ010000041.1, forward strand.
CCTTCGGGCGGGACGCGCCCCGGCCGGCGGCGGATACCGTCGGTGCGTGAACCGTCTGCGCCGTGAGAATCGCCGTCAGGTCGTCTCGGACCTGCTGCTCTGGGTCGTCCTGAGCATCTTCGTGACCGCCATGGGCCCCGACCCGTTCGTCGACCCTGCCGCGTTCGCGATGGTGACCCTGCCCAGGGTGGGCCTCGCCGCGCTGGCCGTGCTCGTGGGCCGGCCCTGGCCGCTGGCGGCACTGGTGCTGCTGCTGCCGCTCGGCCCGTGGCGCTTCACCGACGGCTTCGCGACGGTGGACCTGACGTGGCTGCTGCCCCGGCGCGACGTGAAGATCCTCCCGCTGCTCGCCACCTCGCCGTTCATCATCTGGTACGCCTACCTCACCGGCCGGCGCATGGCCCGGCTGTGGCCCGCCGGGGCCCTGTTCTGCCTGATCACGGCCGTCGGGTGCGCGGTCGTGCTGGTCCAGGGCGGCGACCTGGCACTGTGGGTGTCGATGGGCACCGGGCTCGTCGGCACGTACGCGGTGCCGTACCTGCTGGGGCTGCTCCGGCGCGGCCTGCTCCAGCAGCGGCGGCAGGCGCGGCTGTCGGTCGAGGCGCAGGCGCGGCTGCGCGAGCGGGCCAGGATCGCCCGCGAGATGCACGACTCGCTCGGCCACGACCTGGCGCTGATCGCGGTCCGCGCCGGCGGGCTCGAAGTCGCCCCCGGCCTCGGCCCGGCCCAGGTCAAGGCGGCCGGCGAGCTGCGCATGGCGGCGGCCGACGCGACCGAGCGGCTGCGCCAGATCATCGGCCTGCTGCGCGAGGAGGCCGAGGCGGCCCCGCTGTCCCCGGTGGACGAGGACGTCACCGAGCTGGTCGGCCGGGCCCGCGACTCCGGCATGTCGATCACCCTCGACCTGGCGCCGGGGGCGTCGTCCGAGCTGGCGCACGCCGTCGTCCAGGAGGGGCTCACGAACGCGGCCAAGCACGCGCCGGGGGCGGCGGTCGCCGTGTCGGTCGCGCCGCACCGGGTGGTCGTGCGCAACGGCCCGCCGCGCTCGCGTCCCAGCGCCCGGTCCGGCGGGCTGGGCCTGGCGGGGCTGCGCGAGCGCGTACGGCTGGCCGGCGCCACGCTGACCGCCGGACCCGACGGCGACGGCTTCAGCCTGGCCGTCGAGCTCCCCCACGCGGGGGAGGCGGATCCCCGCCGCTCGGGAGGAGAAGAGCCCGCCTGAGCCGCACGATCGGAGCATGACAGAACAGCGAGCGGGCATCGGCCGGCTCACCGCCTCGATCGTGGCGGTCGCCGCCACGCTGCCCTATCTCACGATCAAGACGCTCTGGCTGACCGGCGACTCCGTCGGCGTCTCCGACCCCGCGCTCATGGAGGGCGGGCAGATGATGGGGATGAACGCGCTGACCTTCGCCATGGAGGCCGTCGGCCTGCTGCTGGCGCTGGCCTTCACCATGCGCTGGGGCATGCGGCTGCCCGCCTGGCTGGTGCTGCTGCCGCTGTGGGTGGGCACCGGCCTGCTGTCGGTGCTGGCCGTCACGACCCCGCTGATCCTGCTGGTCGGCGGCCTGGACGTCTTCAGCGGCGGCCCCATCCGGACGTGGGTCTACCTGGTCGTCTACGGCGGTTTCATCACCCTGGGCCTGGCCCTCATGACGGCCTTCGCCCTCTATGCCCGCGACCGCTGGCCGGCCGTCTTCGTCACCCCGGTCCGCTCGCCCTTCCCGAGTGCGACCCGGTCGTTGCAGGAGGTGGTGGCCTGGGGTGCGCTCCTGGCGGCGGCCGCCGTGGCGGTGCTGCGCGTCGTCCTGGCGTTCGACGGGACCGCCCAGGCGATCCAGAACGGGGTGAAGGCCGTACTGGCGGTCGGCGGGGCGGTCGCGCTCGTGGCCCTGGTCAGGCGGCGCGGGAACGGGCCGTTCTGGCGGCCGCTCGTTCTGGCCTGGCTGGGGTCGGGCTCGCTGTTCGGCTGGGGGCTGTTCTCGATGATCGTCCGGTCCACGGGCGGCCCGCTGGCCTACGGCGGCACGGGCGTCGCGGACTTCGCCGAGCTGTTCGGCATGCTGACCGGGCTGGTCATGGGGATGTGCGGAGCGTTCCTGCTGGCCGAACGGTCAGGCGTGGGCCACGTGCAGCCGGGCCAGGACGCGCTTGAAGGCGAGGATCGAGAAAGTGATCGCCAGCCCGCTGATCACGGCCACCGCTGAGGTGCGCAGCACCATGAACGCGCCCAGCGAGCCCTCCAGCTTCTCGTAGACGGCCAGGAAGATGCTCAGCGTCGAGTTGGCCAGCAGCACGAACGCCCACAGCAGCGTGATCCTGGCGAAGAACCTGCGCACCCGCTCGTGCTTGAGCACCGCCGACGGCAGATGGATGTAGTCGAGGGTCAGCTTCTGCACCAGCGGCCGGTTGAGCCGGACGGAGGCCAGGAACACCATGCTGATGCAGATCGTGCCCAGCTCCGGCTGGATGAAGAACCACATCCAGGTGCCCGTCCAGAACGACACCAGGGCCCGTACCGTGATCGCGAACGCGGCCAGGAACATGGTGGCGGGCACCTTGACCCCTCTGACCAGCCGCCAGGCCACGCCGAGGTACACCCAGGAGACCGTGGCCACCAGGGCCCACTTGAAGCCCAGCACGACCATGGCGAGGTAGAACACCAGCAGGGGGGCGACCACACCTTCGAGCAGGCGGGGGGCCGCCTGACGGGCGAGCGCGGTCAGACGGGGGAGGGCGACCGGATGGTGGTTCAAGGCTGCTCCGCAGATAGGCCGACGATCAGCGTCTACCCGGGCTTCGGGGGTCAAGGCTTGCCGGATGGACCGGTCCTCGTCACCGACGAGTGCGACCCCGAAGGCCGGTGGCCTACCGTACCGGAGCCCGGTGAGTAGGACTGCCGCTTTTGACGCGTTCCAGCTGTTCCATACGAAACCAGTCCACCCTTGAACCCGGCTTTCAGCCGAGTGACGCCGTGGCGAGCTTGGCGCCGAATCCGAGGAACAGCGCGCCGACGCCCGAGGTCAGGCCCGCGCTGAGCTTCTTGTGCCGGCGGAACTGGGCGGCCAGGAACGTTCCGGAGAAGATCAGCGTGGTGAGGTAGAGCACGCTGAAGACCTGGATCACCGCGCCCAGGATGAGGAAGGACAGCCAGGGGGCGCTGTAACCGGGGTCCACGAACGGGATGAAGAACGACAGGAAGAACAGAATCGCCTTCGGGTTCAGCAGGCTGATCGTCAGGGCCTTGCGGAACGGCCGCGCCTGCCGTACGGGGGCCGCCGCGGCGTCGGCCGTCGTCGCCGGACCGGCCCGCCAGGCCCGTACCGCGCCGCGGATCATCTGGAAGCCGAGCCAGGCCAGGTAGGCGGCGCCCGCGTACTTGACGACGGTGAACAGCACGGGCGTCGCGCGCAGCAGGGACGCGGCCCCGGCGGCGGCGAGCACCATCAGGACGGTGTCGCCGAGGAACACGCCCATCGCGGCCCGGTAGCCCTGCCGGACGCCGTGCTGGGCGGCGAAGCTGAGGACGTACAGGGAGTTCGGGCCGGGGAGCAGCACGATGAAGAAGGCGCCGACGACGTAGGTCCAGACGTCCGTGATACCGAAGAACACGCTTAACGGTATCGCGTGATATATGCCGATTCAGTCGCCTGGTGGTCGCTCATTGCGACGCGCATGCCTATTGACCGGGTAGGGATACTCGTGAATATCTGGTGTCATGGCACTCTGGACCCCCGACCCCACGTTCTACCCCTCCCCGCGCGACGCCGTCGAGGCCCCCGTGGAGAAGCTGGCCTACGTCGCCGCCTTCGACAGGTCGGCGCAGCGTCCGGACGCGCTGGCCGTGCTCGACACCGACCCCGCCTCCCCGGCCTACGGCACGATCGTCGGCTGGACCGACCTGCCCGGCACCGGCGACGAGCTGCACCACTTCGGCTGGAACGCCTGCAGCAGCGCCCTGTGCCCGAACGCGCCGCACCCGCACGTCGAGCGGCGCTACCTGGTCGTCCCCGGGCTGCGCTCCTCGCGCATCCACATCTACGACACCAAGGACCGGGTCAGCCCCGAGCTGGTCAAGGTGATCGACGCCGAGTCGCTGGCCAGGCGGGCGGGCTACTCCCGCCCGCACACCGTCCACTGCGGGCCCGAGGGCCTGTACGTCTCGGCGCTCGGCGGCGCGGACGGCGCCGAGGGGCCCGGTGGGATCGCCGTGCTCGACCACACCTCCTTCGAGGTCCTCGGCCGGTGGGAGCTGGACCGGGGGCCGCAGTACCTGGCCTACGACTTCTGGTGGCACATCAACCACGACGTGCTGATCACCTCCGAGTGGGGCACGCCGTCCATGATCGAGGACGGCGTGGTCGGGGAGCTGCTGCTCGGCCGCAAGTACGGCCACAAACTGCACTTCTGGGACCTGCGTAAGCGCAAGCACGTCCAGGAGGTGGACCTGGGCGACCAGTACCAGATGCCGCTGGAGCTGCGCCCCGCCCACGACCCCACCCGCCTGTACGGCTTCGTCGGCGTGGTCACCAGCGTGGAGGACCTGTCGGCCTCCGTCTGGCTGTGGTTCCACGAGGACGGCCGCTGGCAGGCGCGGCAGGTCATCACCATCCCCGCCGAGCCGGCCGACCCCGCCCTGCTGCCGCCGGTGCTCCAGCCGTTCGCCGCCGTGCCGCCGCTGGTCACCGACATCGCCCTGTCCGTGGACGACCAGCGCCTCTACGTCTCATGCTGGGGCACCGGAGAGCTGAAGCAGTACGACGTGTCGGACCCGTACAAGCCGGTCGAACTGGGGTCGTTGCGCATCGGCGGCATCACCCGGCGCACCCCGCACCCCGCCGAACCCGGCCTGCCGCTGCGCGGCGGCCCCCAGATGGTCGAGGTGAGCCGCGACGGCCGCCGCGTCTACCTCACCAACTCCCTGTACGGCTCCTGGGACGACCAGTTCTACCCCGAGGGCGTCGGAGCCTGGCTCGCCAAGGTGGACGCCGACTCCTTCACCTTCGACACCCGCTTCTTCCCCCACGGCGACGCCTTCCGCGGCCTGCGCCCCCACCAGGTACGCCTCCAGGGCGGCGACGCCTCCTCCGACTCCTACTGCTACCCCTGACCCCACCCGCGGCCAAGGTTCCGCCCCGACGCCCCCCGTCCTCCCGCCCTTGACGGGTTCCTGCTCCCCGTCGCGCTGCCCCTTGTGGTTCCTGCTTTCCGTCGTCCCGCCCGAGGTGAGGTTCTGCCGACCGTGACCATGCCTGCCATGAGCACCGCGACCGTCCTGCTGCTCGGGGCCTTCCACGGTCTGAACCCGGCCATGGGCTGGCTCTTCGCGGTGGCCCGCGGTCTCCAGGAGCGCAGCCGTGACCTGCTGCTGCAGTCGCTCCCCGTGATCGCCTTGGGCCACCTGGCGTCGGTGGCCCTGGTCGCCCTGGTGGTGGCCGCCACCGGCTCCGTGGTGACGGGCGCGGCGCTGCCGGTGATCGGCGGGCTGGTACTGGTGGCGTTCGGGTTGTGGCGGCTGCTGTCCAACCGCCACTTCCGCTGGGTGGGCATGCGACTGTCGCTCGGCCAGCTCGCCGGGTGGTCGTTCCTGATGTCGTCGGCCCACGGGGCGGGCCTGATGCTGCTGCCCGTCCTCACCGGGATGCGGGCGGAGGGCCACGCGGGCCACGCCGTCTCAGGCGGACTGGCGGTGGCGGCCCTCCACACGCTGGCCATGTTCGTGGTGGCCGGCGTCGTGGCCGTGGTGGTCTACGAGGTGCTCGGCCTGACGATCCTGCGCCGCGCCTGGTTCAACGTGGACCGCATGTGGGCCGTCGCCCTGATCGGCGCCGGCGTGCTCACACTCCTCCAGGCCTGACCGGACCGCCGTCGTCGAACACGTCGGAGAGACTGGTCGCGTGGACGGCCCTGCCGATCCAGGTTTCGATCACCGTGGTGTCGGTGCAGGAGGTGATGCGCTTCCGCGCGGCGTCGGGAACCACCACACCACGATGGTCGAGCAACAGAAGCAGTGCTCTGACTCCGCCGTGCACTTGGCCTTCGGCGCGGAGCATCTCGGCGTACTCGGATCGGTAGCGGTAGGTCATGGCCGCCGTCAGCCCTGTTCCTGCCGCTCGTCGTCCACGCCGAAGATGTCGGAGAGGCTGGTCGCGTAGAAGGCCTTGTCGACCCAGGCTTCGATCACCGTGGTGTCGGTGCAGGAGGTGATGCGCTCCCGCACGGCGTCGGGAACCACCACGCCCCGGTGGTCGAGCAGCCGCAGCAACACTGCAGCCTCACCCTCGGCCTTCCCTTCGGCCTTCCCTTCGGCCTTCCCTTCGGCGCGGAGCATTTGGGCGTACTCGGACTGGTAGCGGTAGGTCTTGGTCGCCATCAGATCTCTCCAGATTCGTCGGGCGTCGGTGTTTCCGAGGCCTACTTCGGTTTGTTCGGCGATGTGTCCGGCGCTGGTGGTGTCGGTGGTGTCCAAGGCGTCTGCCAGGACTTCCAGTATGGCAGTGACCTCGCCGGAACGGGCGTGGGTGAGCGCCGAGAACATGGTGAGCACCACGTCGTTCACCGCCTCGGCGAGGTCGTCGATCACGGGGATGTTGTGCGGGCCCACGACGACCGCGCGGACGGACAGGGTCGGCCAGTCCGGCAGGCCGATCGTCTTGGGGGCGGCGGCCCAGGTGGCGGTCGCCTCGTCCTGGCAGATCACCAGCAGCGTCACCGGGCAGTTGAACTTGACGTGCACGTGGCTGATGTAGTGCGCCCAGGCGGCGGTCTTGCGTTCGTCGGGCTTCGACTGCGACTCGCTGATGACCACGTGCCGTCCCTCCAGGGACGTGAACATCATGATCGTGTCCGCGCGCCGCTCGATCGGCTTGATCTCGGTCAGGTCGGTGTCCACCACCGCGACCTCGGTCGGGGACGGGAAGGGGATGTCGAGCACCTTGAAGACGCTCGTGTAGAGCTCTGGATTGTCACGGAAGACGCGATGCAGCGCCTCGTGCTGGAGGGAGATCATGCGCGGAACGTTAGCGGCTGATGACACTGTGTGCTGACAAATAACGGACAGCAGGCGCTTGACGGTGGAAAGAACTTATCCGTGGAAGAAAGGGCGGTAGAAAAACCTCTACCTGAGCATGTTCGCAGGCAGGGCAGGATGTGGTGCGTGCGGATATCCATCCTGGGGCCGTTGGAGGTCGAGGGCGACGGAGGGCCGGTCGCGGTCGGTGGTCTCCGGCTGCGGGCGCTGCTGGCCGTGCTGGCGCTCGAAGCGGGCCGTTTGGTCACCGCCGAGCGCCTGATCGACGTGCTCTGGCCGCAGGAGCCGCCCGCCAACGCGGCCAACGCGCTGCAGACGCTGGTCAGGCGGCTGCGGGCGGCGCTCAGGCCGGACGAGGTGATCGACAGCCGCCCCGGCGGGTACGCCCTCGCGCTGCCCGCCGAACAGGTGGACGCGCTGGCGTTCCGGCGGCTGGCGGGCGAGGACCCCGAACGGGCGCTGGCGTTGTGGCGGGGGGCGGCGCTGGCGGATCTGACGTCGGTCCCGTACCTGGCCGACGTGGCGACCGCGTTGGAGCAGGAGCGGCTGGCGGCGGTCGAGGCCAGGGCCGAGCGCCTGCTGGCGGACGGGCGGCCGGTCGAGCTCACCGCCGAGGTGGCGGCGCATCCGTTGCGCGAGCGGCTGGTCGGGCTGGCCATGCGCGGGCTGGCCACGTCGGGACGGCAGGCCGAGGCGCTGGAGATGTTCGAGCGCACCCGCCACCGGCTGGCCGACGAGCTGGGCGTCGATCCGGGCGCCGAGCTGCGGGCCGCGCACCTGGCCGTGTTGTCGGCCGAATCGCCTCCGGCCGCTTGGCCCAGGAGCAGGCCCAAGGGAAACGTACGCAAGCCGCGCACCAGCTTCATCGGCCGGGAGGCCGAGCTCGCACGGCTCACCGACCTGCTCGGGCGGGACCGGCTGGTGACGCTCGTCGGCCCCGGCGGCGCGGGCAAGACCAGGCTGGCGACCGAAGCGGCCCTCCGCCTCGCCCCGGAACCCCACGGACCAGTGACGGAAGGACCCGGCACGCCCCGGACGGCCGGATGGCGCGATGGACGGCGGATCGTCGGGGAGCCCGCCGGGGAGCCCGTCGTGGAGTCCCGTGGGGGGTGGCCGGCCGGGGCGTGGATGGTGGAGCTGGGGCCCGTCAGTGAGCCGGCCGGTGTGCCCGGGGCCGTGCTCGACGCGCTCGGCCTGCGCGACGACCGTCCCGGTTACCGGCCGCCCGAGGAGGCCCGCGACGTGGTCGAGCAGGTCGCCGAGGCGCTGGGCGGGCGGCCCCTGCTCGTCGTGCTGGACAACTGCGAGCACGTGGTGACGGCGGCGGCCGTGCTGGTGGAGCGGCTGCTCGACGAGTGCCCGGCGCTGCGGGTGCTGGCCACCAGCAGGGAGCCGCTCAACGTGCCGGGCGAGCGGCTGGTGCCCCTCCTGCCGCTCGAACCGCCGCCGGTGGGGGCCGGGGCGGACGAGGCGACGGCGTACCCGTCGGTGCGGTTGCTGGTCGACCGGGCGGCGGCGGCCCGGCCGTCGTTCGCCGTGGACGAGGAGAACGCGGCGGCCGTGGTCGCGCTCTGCCGCCGGCTCGACGGCATGCCGCTGGCGATCGAGCTGGCCGCCGCCCGGCTGCGGACGATGACGCCACGCCAGCTCGCCGACCGCCTGGACGACAGGTTCAGGCTGCTGGACGGCGGAAGCCGTACCGCGCTGCCGCGCCAGCAGACGTTGAGGGCGGTCGTCGAGTGGAGCTGGGACCTGCTCGACGAGGGGGAACGTGTGCTGGCCAGGCGGCTCGGCGTGTTCGCCGACGGCGCGACCCTGGAGGCCGTCGAGGAGGTGTGCGGCGGCACGGCCGACGTGCTCGGCGCGCTGGCCGACAAGTCCCTGGTACGCGTCTCGCCCGAAGGCCGCTACTCGATGCTGGAGACCATCCGCGCCTACGCCCTGGAACGCCTGGCCGAGGCCGGCGAGACCGCCGAGTACCGCGACCGGCACGCCCTCCACCTGCTCGACCTGGCCGAACGCGCGGTGCCCGAGCTGCGTACCGCCACGCAGGTGGCGTGGATCGAGCGGCTCGCGGCCGAACGCGACGACTTCGCGGCGGCGCTGCGCTGGCTGATCGACCGGGGGGACGCCGGGCCCGCGTTGCGGCTGTGCGGGGCGCTCAACTGGTACTGGTGGATGTGCGGCTACCGGCGGGAGAGCGCGGCGTGGGCCGTGCAGGCGCTCGACCTGGCCGGGGACACGCCGCCCCCGGGGCTCGCCGCGGCGTACACGGCCTGCATGTTCGCCTACGGGATCGACATGTTCGGGACGATCAGCAACGACCGCGCGGCCATGACCGAGCTGTCGACCCGGATGGACGCGCTGGTGGAGCGGGCCGTCCAGGAGGGGCCCGTGCACCCGCTGCTGCTGATCAGCAGGGTCGTCATGGCCGCCGCGGCCGGACGGGACGAGCAGGCGGCCGCGCTGCTCGGCGAGTACGCCGGCAGCGACGACCTGTGGTTGTCGTCCGCGGCCCTGATGATCGGTGGCCGGATGCGTTCGGCGTCGGAGCGTGAACGGGAGCTGGAGCAGGCGGTCGAGGGGTTCAGGCGGCTCGGCGACCGGTGGGGGCTGAGCGAGGCGCTGCTGGGGCTGGCCGACCTGCGGGCCGAGCGCGGTGCCCCGACCGACGACCTGATCGCCGAGACCTGGTCGCTGACCAGCGAGTGGGTCAGCGACGACGAGTCGATCTCCACCCTGATCCGGCTCGCCCAGGTCCGCCTGCGGGTGGACGACCTGGACGGCGCGGGCGCCGACCTCGCCCTGGCCAGGGCCCGGGTGGGGGAGGAGACGTCCCCGTGGACGCTGGTGCTGCTCGGCCTGGGCGAGGCCGCGTACGAGACGCGGCGCGGCGACCTGGACAGGAGCCTGGCGATCTACCGGGACATGAGCGGAGCCGTGGCGGCGGCACCCCAGGTGCCGCAGCTCACGGCGATGTACCTGACGTCCTACGGCAGGGTGCTGGCCCGCGCCGGCGACCTGGAGGCCGCGCTCGCCCGGCACCGCCAGGCGCTCGACGTGCTCGGGCACGTCCGCCCGGACCGCCCGCTGCTGTCGATGACGCTGGCCGGGTTCGCGCTGGCGGCGCAGGCCGCGGGTGACCAGGAACGGGCGGCGGTGCTGTTCGGCGGCGCGTCGGCGTTCGTCCCGCAGGACACCTCGCCCGAGACCGCGCAGGGACGCGCGGCGGCCGAGAAGGCACTGGGCGAGGAGCTCTTCGGCCGCCGCTTCGCCGAGGGCGCGGCGTTGTCGCTGGACGACCTCCACTCGCTGGTCGGCGGCACCACATAGGGAGAGCGTGCCGTCCGGCCCCGGCCCCGCGAAGCGGTCTCGATCACCGGACCTTGCGGTTGTAGGCGCGCAGGGCGAAGGGCGCGAACAGGGCGAGCAGCGCGGCGGCCCAGCCGAGCGTGATCCACACGTCGGAGGCCGCCAGACCGCCCACCATGAGGCCGCGCAGGGCTCCGGCCAGGTGCGAGACGGGGTTGACGCCCATCCACCAGGTCAGCCAGCCCGGCAGGTCGGTGGCGGGGATGAAGGCGCTGCTGCCGAACGTGAGCGGCAGCAGCACGGCCGTGGCGATGCCCTGCATCGAGGCGACCGACTTGGCCACCAGCCCGATCCAGGCCGACCCCCAGCTCAGGGCCGTCACCATGAGCAGCACCAGGCCGACCCCGGCCAGCGCGCTCAGCGGATCGGTCCGCACGCGGAAGCCGACGGCGTACCCCACGGCCAGCGACATGGCGATGGTGATCAGCAGGGTCAGCAGGTCGGCCATGATCCGTCCGGCCAGCGGCGCCGATCGGGCGATCGGCATGGTCCTGAACCGGTCGAACACGCCGTTGCCGATGTCGGTGGCCAGGTTCATGCCCGTCGTGATCGTCGCCATCAGCGCGACCTGGACGAGCACGCCGGGCAGCATGTACGACACCGCCCCGGCCCGGTCACCCCCGGCCGCCCCGCCGAACAGGTAGACGAAGATGACGATCATGAAAACGGGCTGGAGCAGCAGCCCGGCGAGCTGGCCGGGGTTGTTCCTCAGCGGGATCAGGCTGCGCCAGGCGAGCGTCAGCCCTTGGGAGAGCGCGGTGGTCATGAGCTTGCTCCGGTGAGTGTGCGGAAGACGTCGTCGAGGGAGGGCAGGCGCAGGGCGTGCTCGGCCAGCACGATCCCGGCGTCGTCCAGCCTTCCGAGCAGGTCGGGTGGCGCGGCCAGGTCGTGCACGGGGACGCTGAGCAGCCCGTCCACGGCTGCCACGCCGAGGATCGAGCCGGCCTTCTCCAGGTCGTCGGCGCGCAGCGGCCGGACGTCCAGCCGGTGGCCGCCGGCCAGCGCCTTGAGCTCGGCCGGCGTGCCGCTCGCCGCCACCCGGCCGCGGTCGACCACCAGCAGGTCGTCGGCGAGCTGGTCGGCCTCCTCCAGGTACTGGGTGGTCAGCAGGACCGTCACCCCGTCCGCGACCAGCTCCCTGACGACGTCCCACAGGTCGCCGCGGGCCCGCGGGTCGAGGCCGGTGGTCGGCTCGTCCAGGAACAGGATCCGGGGCCGGCTGACCAGGCTGACCGCCAGGTCGAGCCGGCGGCGCATGCCGCCCGAGTACCCGCCGGCCGCCCGGCCCGCCGCCTCCTCCAGGCCGAACCTGGCCAGCAGCTCGGCGGCCCTGGCCCTGGCGGCCGGCCTGGACAGGCCGAGCAGGCGGCCGACGAGCACGAGGTTCTGGGTGCCGGTCAGCTTCTCGTCGACCGAGGCGTACTGGCCGGTAAGGGCGATCAGCTCGCGGACCCGGCGGGCCTGGGTGACGACGTCGTACCCGCCGACCGTGGCGTGGCCGGCGTCAGGGGCGGCGAGGGTGGCCAGGATGCGTACGGCGGTGGTCTTGCCCGCGCCGTTGGGGCCGAGCACGCCGAGCACGGTGCCGGTCCTGACCCGCAGGCCGACGCCGTCCAGCGCGGTCTTGTCGCCGTACCGCTTGACGAGCCCTTCCGCTTCGATCGCGTATGTCATGTCCCTACTGTCGAGGGGCACGCTGGCAGCGCCCTGGCAGTTACCTGTCAGCCGCCGCCAGCGGCTGGACCCGGTGCGGCACCACGGTCGACAGCGTGATGACCGTGGTGCTCCTGCGCACGCCGGGGATCGTCAGCATCTGGTCGATGACCCGCTGGATGTGCTCGTTGTCGCGGCCCGCGATGCGGCACCACACGTCGCCCGGACCGGTCACGATGCAGGCTTCGAGCAGCTCGGGGATGGACTCCAGGGTCCTGGAGATGTGCTCGCGGGCGGCCTGCTCGACCTCCAGGGTGGTGAACGCCTGCACCGGGTAGCCGAGGGCGGCGGGGGACAGGTTCGGGCCGTAGTCGGTGATCACCCCGTCCGCGGCCATCCGGTCCAGCCTGGCCTGTACGGTCCCGCGCGCCACCCCGAGCAGCCGGGCGATCTCCAGCAGCCCGCTGCGCGGCCGGTCGGCGATCAGGCGGAGGACACGCAGGTCCAGATCGTCGAGCCCGCGGCGACGTGCCGGCATATTCGCCTCCCAAAAGCCCACTCGGCTGTCAGATCGGCAGCATACGGCGAGCGGTGTTGTCAGACCCGCCGGTCGTGCGGAGACTGCGGATCTTATGGAGCACCAGTATCCGTTCGTCCCCTACCGGCCCGAACGCTACGACGCCGACGAGATGATCAAGCGCGGGGAGGAGTTCCACGCGCTGGCCGACCGGCGGCGCAGCGTGCGCTTCTTCAGCGACGAGCCGGTGCCGTACCGGTGCGTCGAGCTGGCCGTACGGGCGGCCAACACCGCGCCGTCGGGCGCGCACCAGCAGCCGTGGAAGTTCGTGGCGATCGGCGACCCCGAGACCAAGCGGCGCATCCGCGAGGCCGCCGAGGAGGAGGAGCGCCGCAACTACGAGGGCGGCCGGCTGCCGCAGGAGTGGCGCGAGGCGCTGGCGCCGCTGGAGACCACCTCCGACAAGGGCTACCTGGAGGTCGTGCCCTGGCTGGTGGTGTGCTTCGCCGAGAAGTACGGCGTGCGCCCCGGCGGCCGCAAGGTCAAGCACTACTACGTCAACGAGAGCGTGGGCATCGCCTGCGGCCTGTTCATCACCGCCCTGCACGCCATGGGCCTGTCCACGCTCACCCACACCCCCAACCCGATGGCCTTCCTCACCGACATCTGCGAACGCCCGGCCAACGAGCGGCCCTACATCCTGTTCCCCGTCGGGTACGCCGCCCCCGACGCCGAAGTGCCCGATCTTGCCAGGAAACCGCTGGAAGAGACGCTGATCCGGTTCGACGGAAAATTGGGCCTTTCCTAGGGCACTGTTCGTCTTCACTCTCGGTTCAGGCGCGGGTCAAACCCCCCAGTCCCGCGCGGGCGAGGAGGACGAGGTGAAACGCCGATTACTCACCCTGCTGGCGGTCCTGAGCATGGTCTGCCTGACCGGCATGACCGGCGCCGGGGCCGGTGCGGAGCCACCGGCGAACAAGCAGTACCGGGTCTCGGGCCCGGCCGACGCGCGGCAGCGCAGCGCCGTGGCGGCGACCGGCGCCGCCATCGAGGAGGTGGAGGCGGACTCGGTGCTGGTCACCGCCACGCCGACCGAGCTCGCGGCCATCAGACGGCTCGGCTACCGGGTGGCGGAGGCCCCGCGCCCGGCGCCCCCGTCGGCCGTCGGGGCGTTCGACTTCCCGCCGTCGGACTCCGGCTACCACAACTACGCGGAGATGACGACTGAGATCAACACCCTGGTCGCGTCGCATCCGGGGATCATGAGCCAGAGCACGTTCGGCACCTCGTACGAGGGACGGCCGATGCGCCTGGTCAAGATCAGCGACAACGTGGGCACGGACGAGGCCGAGCCCGAGGTGCTGTTCACCGCTCATCAGCACGCCCGCGAGCACCTCACGGTCGAGATGGCGCTGTACATCATGCACCTGCTGACCGACAACTACGGCACCGACCCCAGGATCACGAACCTGGTCGACACCCGCGAGATCTGGATCATGCCGGACCTCAACCCGGACGGCGGCGAGTACGACATCGCCAGCGGCACCTACCGCTCCTGGCGCAAGAACCGGCAGCCGAACTCCGGCTCCTCGGCCGTCGGCACCGACCTCAACCGCAACTGGGCCTACCAGTGGGGCTGCTGCGGCGGCTCCTCGGGCTCGACCTCCAGCGAGACCTACCGCGGCGCGAGCGGCGAGTCGGCCCCCGAGGTCAAGGCGGCGGCCGACTGGGTGCGCAGCCGGGTCGTCGGCGGTGTGCAGCAGATCAGGACGAACCTCGACTGGCACACCTACAGCGAGCTGGTCCTGTGGCCCTACGGCTTCACCTACAACGACACGGCCCCCGGGCTGACCCAGGACGACCGGGACGCCCACGCCACGCTCGGTCAGAACATGGCCGCCACCAACAACTACACACCCGAGCAGTCCAGCGACCTCTACATCACCGACGGGACGATCGACGACTGGATGTGGGGCACGTACAAGATCTTCAGCTTCACGTTCGAGATGTATCCGGTCGGCGCGAGCCCCGGCTTCTACCCGCCGGACGAGCAGATCGTCCCGCAGACCACCCGCAACAAGGAGGCCGTGCTGCGCTTCCTGGAGTACTCCGACTGCGTCTACCGGATCATCGGCAAGGAGGCCCAGTACTGCGGCACCGGCACGCCGCCGACGACGGTCTGGTCCGACACGTTCGAGACGGCGACGGGCTGGACGGTGAACCCGTCCGGGACCGACACCGCCACCACGGGCGCGTGGGAGCGCGGCGACCCCGAGGCGACCACCTCCTCGGGCGCCAAGCAGCTCGGCACCACGGTCAGCGGCACGAACGACCTGGTGACCGGCCGCCTGGCGGGAACCGCCGCCGGTGACTACGACCTCGACGGCGGCGTCAGCTCGATCCAGTCGCCGCCCATCACGCTGCCCTCGACGGGCACGCTGAGCCTGTCGTTGTCGTGGTACCTGGCGCACGGCTCGAACGCCTCCAGCGCCGACTACTTCCGGGTCCGCGTGGTCGGCGGCACCACGACCACCGTGCTTCAGCAGGCCGGCGCGGCCGCCAACCGCAATGGCGCCTGGGCCGTGGCGACGGCCGACCTCACCCCGTACGCGGGCCAGACGGTCCGCATCCTCATCGACGCGGCCGACGCCTCGGGGGCCTCCCTGGTGGAGGCCGGCGTGGACGACGTCAAGATCACTCAGCAGCCCTGACCTGACCCCAAGCGCCCCCTCGTTCCGGATCCCCGTCCGGGGCGAGGGGGCGTCGTCGTTCGCGCCGGCGCCCCGCGTTTCGGCACGTCGCGGGCCGTCACGGGATTGGGTCTTGTAAGCAATGGGTGTCAAGGCTACGATCGCGACAACTCTTAGGAAACTTTCCTAAAAGAAATCATGGATCGGATGGCCCATGACCCGCTCGCCGCCCGCATGATTCGCTTCTGAGCTGCGGAGACATCCGCTCGAACGACCCTTCTCCCACGCCCCCGGCGCTGCGGGCGTGGCCACCCCCCATTCTCTCCTGGCCGCGGGAGCGGCGGTGCCGCCCGGCCCGCACGCGTCGGCTCTGACTGCCGCTGCAAGCTCCATGAGCCCCCGTTCCACCGGCCTGCGCCGAACACCCCCCGAAAGGCCCGTGTCTCATCTCCACGGGTCCGTGCCGTACGGCTTGCGCTCTCACCCCCCGGTGCAAGCCGTACGGCACGCCAGAAGAACGGAAATCGACAGTGAGATTTCGCGCGATCTTCTTAGCGCTCGCGACCCTCGCACTGAGTCTCCTGGCCCTGCCCGCCCAAGCCGCCGCCGCCACCGCGACCTTCGTCAAGGTCGCCGACTGGGGGTCCGGCTTCGAGGGCAAGGTCACCGTCGTCAACGGCACCACCGCCTCCCTGACCTGGAACGTGCAGTTCGACGTGCCCGCCGGGTTCTCCATCCCGTCCGCCTGGGACGCGGTCATGACCAGGAGCGGCCAGCACTACACGTTCACCGCGCCGAGCTGGGCGGGGCCGCTGGCGGCCGGGGCGAGCACGAGCTTCGGCTTCAACGGCGCCCCGGGGAGCTTCCCCGGCATCACCGGCTGCACGCTGAACGGCTCCTCCTGCGGCGGCTCGACCGTCGAGGTCCCCGGCAAGCCCGGGACGGCCACCGCGACCAGCACGGACACCAGCATCGCCCTCTCCTGGGGCGCCTCCTCCGGCACGGTGACCGGTTACCGCGTCTACGAAGGCGGCGCCGTCAAGGCCACCGTCACCGGCACCACGGCGACGATCTCCGGGCTCGGGACGTGCGAGAACCACACGTACACGGTCAAGGCATACAACTCGGCGGGCGAGTCGGCCGCCGGTGACGCCGTGACCGCGACCACCACGGGCTGCGGCACCGGCGTGCCCGGCAAGGCCGGCCCGATCACCGTGACCGGCACGTCCCAGACCGGCGCCACGGCCACCTGGCCGGCGGTCGCCGGAGCCACCGGCTACAAGGTCCGCCTCAACGGCTCCCTGGTCGCCACCGTCACCGGCACCTCCTCCACCCTCTCCGGCCTGACCGCCTGCACCGCGTACTCGGTGACGGTCACCGCGACGAACGCGACCGGCGACGGCCCGCCCAGCGACGCCGCCTCCTTCACCACGCCGGGCTGCCCGACGGACCCGCTGCCCAAGCACTTCCTCACCGGCTACTGGCACAACTTCGTCAACGCCGCCACCGAGCTGAAGCTGTCGGCCGTGCCCAACGAGTACGACGTCGTCGCCGTCGCCTTCGGCGAGGCCACCTCCACCGCGGGAGAGGTCGTCTTCTCGGTCGACCCGGGCCTGTCCACCGCGCTCGGCGGCTACACCGACGCCCAGTTCAAGGCCGACGTGCAGGCGCTGCACCAGCGCGGCAAGAAGGTCATCCTGTCGGTCGGCGGCGAGGCCGGCCGCGTCCAGGTCTCCAGCGGCACGGCTGCGACGAAGTTCGCCGACACGGTGTACGCGCTGATGCAGAACTACGGCTTCGACGGCGTGGACATCGACCTGGAGAACGGCCTCAACGCCACCTACATGGGCCAGGCCCTGCGCTCGCTGCGCTCGAAGGCGGGCAGCGGCCTGATCATCATGATGGCCCCGCAGACCATCGACATGCAGTCGACCGGGATGGAGTACTTCAAGCTCGCCCTGAACATCAAGGACATCCTCACGGTCGTCAACATGCAGTACTACAACTCGGGCTCCATGCTCGGCTGCGACCAGGCCGCCGCCTACTCGCAGGGGACGGTCAACTTCATGACCGCCCTGGCCTGCATCCAGCTGGAGAACGGCCTGCGCCCCGACCAGGTGGCGCTGGGCCTGCCGGCCGGGCCCGGCGCCGCGGGTGGCGGCGTCGTCTCGCCCTCCCTCGTCAACCAGGCGCTCGACTGCCTGGCCAAGCGCACCAGTTGCGGATCCTTCGTGCCGCCGCGCGCCTACCCGGACATCCGGGGCGCGATGACCTGGTCCATCAACTGGGATGCCAGCAACAACTGGTCCTTCTCCAAGACCGTCAAGCCGCACCTTCAGGGAATGCCATGAGATTACGTAGCAGGATGATCGCCTCGGTGGCCGGCCTGGCCATCGCCCTCACGGGGGCCGGCCTCGCCACGGGCGTCCCCACCGCCTACAGCGCCGCCGCCCAGCAGCAGCTGGCCGCCGCCTGGGCCCCGTGGACGGCCTACGCCACGGGCGCGTCCGTCACCTACAACGGCGTCGACTACGTGGCCCTCCAGGGCCACACCTCCCAGCCCGGCTGGGAGCCGCCGAACGTGCCCGCGCTGTGGAAGCAGGGCAGCGGCGGCGGCGACCCCACACCGCCCTCGGTGCCCGGCAACCTCCGCTCGACCACCGTCACCTCCACCAGCGCCGGCCTGGCCTGGGACGCCTCCACCGACAACGTCGGCGTGACCGGCTACAACGTCTACCGCGGCGGCACGCAGGTCGGCACCGCGACCGGCACGACGTACACCGACAACGGGCTGACGGCCTCGACCACCTACAGCTACACCGTCCGGGCCCGCGACGCCGCGGGGAACCTGTCCGGCGTCAGCAACGCGCTCAGCGTCACCACCCCCGGCGGCAACGGCGCGCCCGGCCAGCCCGGGACGGTCACGACGACCGTGACCGACACCAGCATCGCGCTGTCGTGGGGCGCCTCCTCCGGCACGGTGACCGGGTACCGCGTCTACGAGGGCGCGACCCAGAAGGCCGACGTCACCGGGACCAGCACGACGATCTCCGGGCTGAGCGCCTGCCAGAGCCACACGTACACGGTCAAGGCGTACAACTCGGTGGGCGAGTCGGCCGGACGTGACGTCTCGGCGACCACGACCGGCTGCCCGACCGGCGGCAAGATGCCCGGCGCCCCCTACCTCTACACCGGCTGGGGCGACCCGCCCTCTCCCACCACGGTGATGAGCGCGACCGGCATCAAGTCGTTCACGATGGCGTTCATCCTGGCCAGCAACGGCTGCAACCCGGCCTGGGACGGGCAGCGCCCGCTGTCCGGCGGCCAGGACGCGCAGGCCATCTCGGCCATCAAGGCGGCCGGCGGCAGCGTGCAGGTCTCCTTCGGCGGCTGGCAGGGCAACAAGCTCGGCCCGAACTGCTCAACGCCTGAGCTGTTCGCCGGCGCGGTCCAGAAGGTCATCAACGCCGTCGGCCCGGCCGTCGTGGACTTCGACATCGAGAACACCGACGAGTTCGAGAACCTGACCGTCCAGGACCGCATCCTGAACGCCCTCAAGATCGTCAAGGCGGCCAACCCGAACGTCAAGATCGCCGTGACCTTCGGCACCGCGACCACCGGCCCGACCTACTACGGCACCCGCCTGATCAACCGCGCCAAGGAGCTGGCGGTGCCGATCGACAACTACACGATCATGCCGTTCGACTTCGGCGGCGGCGCCAACATGTACCAGAACACCGTCAACGCGGCCGAAGGTCTCAAGAACGCCCTGAAGACCGCCCAGGGCTGGACCGACGCGCAGGCGTACGCGCACATGGGCATCTCCGGCATGAACGGCCTGTCGGACCAGCAGGAGCTCACCAACCAGAGCACCTGGACCCAGATTCGCGACTACGCCAACTCCCACGGCCTGACCAGGCTCGCGTTCTGGTCGGTCAACCGCGACCGTCCCTGCCCGGGTGGCGGCGTCGCGGAGAACTGCAGCGGCATCGCCCAGGAGAACTGGGAGTTCACCAAGATCACCGCTGGTTTCTGACCCGCTGAGGCGGCCCGCCACCCCTTCGGTGGCGGGCCGCACCGGCGCGCGGTCCGCACCCCCCGAAAGGACCCGCCATGAGACCCCGCATCAGATTGCGCGGGCTGGCCGCCACGGCCCTGGCCGCGCTGGGGCTCACCGCCCTGCACGCCACCCCGGCCGCCGCCGCGAACATCCTGTCCAACCCCGGCTTCGAGTCCGGCCTGAGCGGCTGGACGTGCCCCGCCGGCGCGCAGGCCGTCACCAGCCCCGCGCACGGCGGCGCCCAGGCCCTTCAGGCCACCCCGCAGGGCTCCGACCTCGCCCGATGCCAGCAGACCGTGACCGTCAAGCCCGGCACCGCCTACCAGCTCTCCGCCTGGGCCCAGGGCTCCTACGTCTTCCTCGGCGCGACCGGCACCGGCGTCAACGCCAGCACGTGGGGCGCCCCCGGCAACCAGTGGGGCCAGCTCAAGACCTCCTTCACCACCGGCGCGAACACCACCTCCGTGACCGTGTACGTCAACGGCTGGTACGGCCAGAGCGCCTACACCGTCGACGACATCGTCCTCGACGGCCCCGGCGGCCCGCCCGACACCCAGGCGCCGACCGTCCCCGGCGGCGTGGCCGTCGGCGGCCCCACCGGCACCAGCCTCACCGTGACCTGGTCGCCCTCCACCGACGACTCCGGCTCGGTGGCCCGCTACGAGGTCTCCAGGGACGAGGCCGCCCCCGTCACCGTCACCACGACCAGCCACACCGCGACCGGCCTGACCCCGGACACCGCCTACTCCTTCCGCGTCAGGGCCTGCGACGCCGCCGGCAACTGCTCGGCCTACTCGGCCCCGGTCGGCGGCCGCACGTCCAAGGACACCGTCCCGCCCGCCGGCGACATCAGGTACGCGCCCTACATCGACATCACGATGACGAGCCCGTCCCTGGTGAGCGCGGCCGCCGCGACCGGCGTGAAGAACTACACGCTGGCCTTCGTCCTCGGCGACAGCAGCGGCTGCAACCCGGCCTGGGGCGGCACGATCCCGCTCGCCGACACCCGGATCCTCAACGACGTCAAGGCACTCCAGGCCCAGGGCGGCCAGGTGGTCGTGGCCAGCGGCGGCGCGGTCGGACCGTACCTGGAGCACGCCTGCGGCACCTCGGCGGCGCTGCTGGCCGCCTACAAG
This sequence comes from Nonomuraea sp. NPDC047529, assembly GCF_040642995.1. NCBI lineage: Bacteria > Bacillati > Actinomycetota > Actinomycetes > Streptosporangiales > Streptosporangiaceae > Nonomuraea > Nonomuraea sp. NPDC047529. The sequence continues at coordinate 88,658 of NZ_JBEYTJ010000041.1, forward strand.
AAGGTGCTCGACACCGTCGGCACCAACCACCTGGACGTCGACGTCGAGGCGAGCATCGACGCGAGCAAGGTCAACACCGCGCTCAAGCAGCTCCAGACCGAACGCGGCACGGTGATCAGCTACACGCTGCGCGTGCAGGGCCAGGACTACGGCGTGGACCCGTTCTCGCTGCAGATCCTCCAGGACGCCGCCGCCAAGGGCCTCGACGTGATCGTCAACCCGATGCTGATGAACTTCGGCTACACCGGCAACTGGGGCGACGCGATGACCGCCGCCGCCCAGGCCACGCTCGGCCAGATGAAGGGCGTCTGGCCCGCCAAGAGCGACGCCCAGCTCAGGCGCGCGCTCGGCGTCACCCCCATGATCGGCAAGAACGACACCGGCATGACCACCACCCAGGCCGACGCCCGCAAGCTCCTGACCTGGGCCAACAGCAACCACATCGGATTCGTCGGCTTCTGGTCCGCCGCCCGCGACAACGGCGGCTGCCCCAACGGCCAGGTCTCCCCGACCTGCAGCGGGACCTCCCAGTCGCCCTACGAGTTCACGAACATCTTCAAGGGGTTCACCGGATGAGCGGCATCTTCAGGTGGCGCACCGCCGTGGCGGCGGTCGCGCTCGCCCTCGGCACGGCGGGACTGACCGCCACTCCCGCCCTGGCGGCCAACATCGCCGTCAATCCCGGTTTCGAGGACGGGCTGACCGGCTGGACCTGCAGCGTCTCCTCCGGCGCCGCCGCCGTCACCTCGCCCGTCCACGGCGGGACGAAGGCCCTGCGGGCCACCCCGGCGGGCGCCGACCTCGCCCGCTGCCAGCAGCAGATCAAGGTGCAGCCGTCGTCGTCGTACACGCTGTCGGCCTGGGTGCAGGGCGGCTACGTCTTCCTCGGCGCGACCGGCACCGGCGGCACCGACCCCCAGACCTGGGGCTCGCCCGGCTCGGCCTGGACGCAGCTGCGCACCACGTTCACCACCGGCGCCACCACCACGTCCGTGACCATCTACCTCAACTCCTGGTACGGCCAGAGCGCCTACGTCGCCGACGACGTCGTCCTGGACGGCGCACCCGGCGGCGGAGGAGGCGGCGACACCCAGGCACCCACCGTCCCCGGCAACCTGACCGTCGGCGGCGCGACGAGCAGCACGCTCACCGCCACCTGGTCGGCCTCCACCGACAACGTCGGCGTGGACCGGTACGAGGTCTCCCGCGACGGCGGCTCACCGGTCGCCGCGACCGGCACCAGCCACACCGCCACCGGCCTCAGCGCCTCCACCGCCTACCGCTTCAAGGTCCGGGCCTGCGACGCGGCCGGCAACTGCTCGGCCTACACCCCCGAGGCCACCGGCACCACCACGACCGGCGGCGGCGGGGGTGGCGGCCTGCCCAAGCGCGTCATGGTCGGCTACCTGCACGCCTCCTTCGCCAACGGCTCCGGCTACATCCGCATGGCCGACGTCCCCGCCGAGTGGGACGTCATCAACCTGGCCTTCGGCGAGCCCACCTCGGTGACCTCCGGCGACATCCGCTTCCGCCAGTGCCCGGTCGCCGAGTGCCCGAACGTCGAGCCCGAGGCCGACTTCGTCGCCGCCATCAAGGCCAAGCAGGCCCAGGGCAAGAAGGTGCTCATCTCCATCGGCGGCCAGAACGGCCAGGTGCAGCTCACCACCACGGCCGCCAGGGACAAGTTCGTCGAGTCGGTCGCGGCCATCATCGACAGGTACGGCCTCGACGGCCTCGACGTCGACTTCGAGGGCCACTCCCTCTACCTCAACCAGGGCGACACGAACCTGGCCAGCCCCACCACGCCCGTCGTCGTCAACCTGATCTCCGCGCTGCGCTCGCTCAAGAGCCGCTACGGCGCCAAGTTCGTGCTCACCATGGCGCCCGAGACGTTCTTCGTGCAGCTCGGCTACCAGTTCTACGGCCCCGGCCCGAACGGCTCGGCCGACAGCAGGGCCGCCTCCTACCTGCCGGTCATCCACGCCCTGCGCGACGACCTCACCCTGCTGCACGTGCAGGACTACAACTCCGGCCCGATCACCGGCCTGGACAACCAGTACCACACGATGGGCGGCGCCGACTTCCACGTCGCCATGACGGACATGCTGCTGGCCGGCTTCCCGATCATGGGCAACGCCGGCAACGTGTTCCCGCCGCTGCGCCAGGACCAGGTTGCCATCGGACTGCCCGCCTCGCCCAACGCGGGCAACGGGTTCACCACCGTCGCCGAGGTCCAGAAGGCGTTCGACTGCCTGGCCAAGGGCAGCAACTGCGGCTCCTACCGGCCACGCGGGGTCTACCCGAACCTGCGCGGCCTGATGACCTGGTCGATCAACTGGGACAGGTACAACGCCTTCGAGTTCTCACGGAACCACCGGGCCTATCTCAACGGCCTGTGAACGGCCGGACGAGCTGGGTGGGCTTGAGCGGCACCCCCAACCCCGGCGGACGGTAGGTCGGCAGCGCCTCGCCGTACTCGTGCATCCAGGCGTGGTCGACCAGCAGGCGCATGCGCCCGTCCGCCGGCGTGCCGTCCGGGTCCGCCCGGGACGTCCGCCCGGCCAGCCTGGTGACCGCCTCGGCCACCAGGCCCGCGTCCGGCGGCGCCAGGTCGCACTGCTCGTCGGGGCCGATGAGCAGGTCGACCTCCGGCGGCAGCGGGTAGATCGGCCGGGGGATGGCCAGCACGCGCGGCGAAGGGGCCATCGGCCACCCGTCGCGCACCGCCTCCAGCAGCACCGAACGCGACGTGCGGCGCGCGAACAGGCCCTCGCACAGAGCCCAGCTCAGCGCGCCCACGTCCGCGCGGTCCTCGCCGCAGGCGTGCAGGCACAGGTACGGCACCAGCGGGATCCCCGCCCCGCCCGCCGGCTGCGCCCACCCGCTGCCGCACCCGGTCAGCACCAGCAGCGCCAGCATCGCCCGGTAGGCGGTGTCGGCGTGCGGCGTCTCCAGCCGTCCCGGCACGATCATGCACCGCCCGCCGGTCTTCTCCGCCGTCACGCCCAGCTCCCGCGCCGTCTTCACGGTCCGCGAGGCGGCCACCCCGGTGTAGATCTCCTGCCAGCCCGGCGTGTACGGCTCCCGGTCCCCGTACCCCTGCGGCCACACCCCCGGCAGCCCGTCCCGCGCCACGCCGTAGGCGGCCAGCAGCAGGTCGAACACCGTGGTCACCAGCTCGCCGCCGTCCCGGACGACCGGCACGCCGCGCCGCAGCACGCCCGGCCCGAAGTCGAAGCGCGGCAGCAGCACCTGCACCGCCTCGCCGCCGTACAGGCTGAGCCGGTCGCAGGCCCGGCCGAGCAGCCCGCCCGGCACGTACGCGTCCTCACGCTCCCGCAGCCGCACCAGGAACGGCAGGTCCGTGTGCTCCATCGCGTGCGCGGCGAACGGCGGCCGGTCGAGGAAGAACTCCTTCAGCAGCACGTGTCCCATCGCCATGGCCAGCGCGCCGTCCGTGCCCGGCCGCACGACCAGCGTCTCGTCCGACAGCCGGGTCGGATGGGTGCCGATCGCCACCACCTTCTGGCCCTTGTACCGCCCGGCGATCACCCAGGGCGTGTCCGCCGTCCGGGCCAGCCGGTTGTTCTCGCCCCACAGCAGCACGTACGCCGCCCGCGCCCAGTCCTCGGCCCCCGGCCCCGTGAACCGCGGCCCGAGCACCTGCTCCGACGCGCACGGATGCTCGGTCAGCAGCGCGCCGCCCAGCCCGTCCACCAGCCCGGCCAGCGGAGACGTGGCCAGCGCCGCCACCCGGTCCGCACCGTGCTCGGACGCGGTGTGCACAATCGCCGCCGCCGCCAGCTCGGCCGCCGTGGCGTCGTCCAGCGGGACGCGCCGTTCGCCACGCCGGGCGCGGTAGACCTGAGAGTTCCCTGTGAGTTTCGCCCAGGCCGCGACCGGGTCACGGACCCCGTCCCTCACCTCGAAATAGAGCCTGACCAGTGCCTGGTTGACCTGCGATCCCCCCATGGAAAAAGTTCAACACAGACAGTCATGTTCTATCGCGTTACGTGTCCGCATGTCGGGGATAAGAATTGGAAGCCCTGGTGGCGGCACTCAGATTGTTACGGCAGGCTAGGGGCCGCCATGGATTACGCAGTTCTCACGGGGATAGTCCTCGTCGCCGGTGTCGTGTTCGCCCTCGTCGCGCAGTGGCGCGACTGGAGACCGCCCCTCTGGGCCGCCGTCCTCGTCGGCATCGCCGTCCGGGTGCTGATCATGTACACCTCCGCGATCGACTCATGGCAACCCGTCGACTTCATGGAGAGCTTCAAGCCCGCCGGCGAGGCGGTGCTCCAGGGCAAGGACCCGGTCCTGGCCAGCGAGGGCGGCTGGCACTTCCTGCCGACCATCCCCTACGTCTACGGCATCCTGCTGTGGCTCGGCATCCCCTGGGAGTACGCCGGCCGCCTGGTCACCGTGGTCGCCGACATCGTGCTGATCCCGCTGGTCGCCAAGCTGGCCGGCGGCCCCAAGGCGTCCCTGCGCGCCCTCCAGTACGCGCTCAACCCGCTGGCCCTGCTCATCGCCAGCGTCCACGGCCAGGTCGAGCCGGTCGCGCTCGTGTTCGGCGTGGCCGCGTTCGTGGTCGCCCGCGGCCCCGGCGCCCCCGACCGTCCCGGCCTCACCACCGACGTCGTCGCCAGGGTGCGCCAGGGCATGGCCGCCTACGGCGTCGGCACCTCGGTGCGCAGGGTGCTCGGCCGCGGCGGCATGCTGCGCCGCGCCCTCATGCCCGGCTCCGGCGACCGGGCCGACCTGCGGCGCGCCCTGCTGGCCGGGCTGCTGATGGGCCTCGCGCTGTGCGCCAAGAGCTGGCCGATCTGGCTGATCCCCGGCATGCTGCTGCTCCTGCCCCACCTGCGGGCCAGGATCGCCGCGCTCGTCGTCACCGGCCTGGTCCCGGTGTTCTTCCTGGTCACCTCGCCGATCTTCGCGGGCACCACGCTCGACCAGATCCCCGCAGTCATCCGTACGATCCAGGACATCCGCCCGATCGTCGGCGAATGGGGCTACACGCCGTGGTTCACCGGCGGCGACTGGGCCCTGATGCCGGAGCTGGCCTCGTTCGGCACGAAGCTCATCTACGGCAGCGTCATCGTCGTCCTGCTGCTGTGGCGGCGGGCCGACCCGATCGACCTGACCACGGCCATCCTGCTCGTCTTCATGGTCATGACGCCCCGCCTCGGCGCCCAGTACCTGCTGTGGTTCATGCCGTTCCTGGTGGCCAGGCCGACCAGGTGGGCCTGGCCGGCCATCGTCGGCGTCTCCTTCTGGGCCGCCTACGGCTACCTGTACATGACGCAGTTCAGCACCAACGACTGGTGGTTCCTCCACCGCGACTGGTCGCGGGCCTCCATCGTGCTGCTGCCGGTGCTGCTGCTGGCCATGCCCTGGAACCGTCGTGTGTCGACGGCCCAGGACAGGGTCGCCACGGTCCCGCCGAGGATCACCTCAACGGCGGTTTAGCCGCCGCCACACGGCCACCCACTGGTCCGGGTGCACGTGGCCCACGACGGCGTCGCGGGCCACGCCCGCCTCGCCGAGCGCCGCGTCCACCCCTCGGTGGCGCGTACGCAGGGAGGCGCGCACCGAGCCGCCGACCCCGCCGAAGCCCAGCTCCACCAGCTCCAGGTAGCCGGCACGATCGCTCACCAGCGGCTCGGGCCGCCGCTGCACGCGCAGGATCGCCGAGTCCACCGACGGCACGGGACGGAAGCTCTCCCTGCCGATCGTGTCGCCGAGCCGCCAGTCGAACCACGGCCACGACGACACCGTGACCAGGCTCCACCGGCCGTAGTCGCCGGTGCGCTTGCGCGCGTACTCCCGCTGCGTGAGCAACGTCGCCGAGGTCAGCTCCCGCGCCCGCAGGCACCAGTCGACGATCCTCGACGTGATCGAGTACGGGATGTTGCCCACGACCGCGAACGGCTCACGCGGCGCCCGCGCGGCCGTGAAGTCACCCCTGACCACCTCGATCCGGGGATTGTCGCGCGTGAGCGAGGCCAGCCGCCCGGCGAGCCGGGGGTCGAGCTCGTACCCGATCACGTGCGCCCCGGCCTCGGCCAGCGCCAGCGTGAGCGCGCCCGGCCCCGAGCCGGGTTCGAGCACCAGCCCCTCGGGCGCCGCCGCCTTGACCATCAGGTCCACGGCGTGCCGGTCGGCCAGGAAGTTCTGCGAGAGCTCACGCCTGAGCCGGTCGGTGGGCGTGCGACCGGCGCCCCCGCCGTTCCTGACGTTCTTCTGGGTGTGTGAATAGTTTCCGTGCGCGAAGTTCTGCGCCACAGCACTGCCCTTTCGGGTCCTCGAGATGAACAGGTCTCGAAGGGCCCTGGGCGCGCCGGCGGACGCGCGGTGTCAGTCGTCCGCTAGCGGGCCAGAGCCCGGCCGTGGCGGATGCGGATGAACACGGTGCAGAACGCCGTGCAGAACGTGGAATGCATGGCGCCGACAGTAGGCCGGTCCGCGCCACCAGGGCAAACGAATAAATGTGATGCGGCGCCGCGCCCGGTTCGTCACCCTGGGACGCATGCAGGCAACGGTCACGGTCACCCCGGCGCAGCTCCCGGAGGTGCTGCTGCACGTCGCCGTCGTCCGTCCCGTCTTCCTGTGGGGCGCCCCCGGCATCGGCAAGAGCTCGCTGGTACGCGAGTTCGCCGCCTCGCTCGGCCTGGATTGCGTGACCCTGCTCGGCACCCAGCTCGCCCCCGAGGACCTGATCGGCGTGCCCGAGCTGGTCGGCGGGCGCAGCCGGTTCGCGCCCCCGGAGTCGATCGCCCGCGACGAGCCCTACTGCCTGTTCCTCGACGAGCTCAACGCCTCCGCGCCCGAGGTGCAGAAGGCGTTCTACTCGCTGATCCTCGACCACCGCATCGGCGCGTACGAGCTGCCCCCCGGCTCGGTCGTGATCGGCGCCGGCAACCGGGCCACCGACAACGCGCTGGCCCGCCCGATGGCCTCGGCCCTGATCAACCGCCTCGTCCACGTGCACCTGCGCGCCTCGGCCGACGACTGGCTGAAGTGGGCGGCGGACGCCGGCATCCACCCGTGGATCGTCGACTACCTCGTCCAGCGCCCCGACCACCTGTGGAGCCCGCCGCCCAAGACCGAGGAGCCGTTCTCCTCGCCGCGCGCCTGGCACATGCTCTCCGACGTGCTCACCTCCTACGGCGACGACGTCGGCGACGACACGATCGCGATGCTCGCCTTCGGCACCCTCACCACCGCCCACGCCTCGGCCTTCCGCGCCTACGTCAAGACCGTCCGGCACGCCTACGACCTCGACGCCGTGCTCAAGGGCGAGGCGCCCTGGCCGCGCCGCCCCGAGGAGCGCGACCTGCTCTACTTCCTGGCCGAGACCTTCCGCGCCCGCCTGATCAAGGAGCTGCCCGCCGACAAGCGCGGCGCCTCCGCCCGCGGCCGCGACCTGGGCTTCCGTGCCAAGACGCTGCTCGTCGAGCTGGCCGAGATCTCCCTCGAATGCGCCCAGCTCGTCATCGCCAACGACGCGGACGGCGCGCCCGCGCTGCCCACGTGGTTCCTCGTCGAGATCGGCAGGGACGTGCCCCGGCTCATGGCGGCCCGCTCGTGAGCCGCCACAAGCCCAAGGTCGACCCCTGGCGGGCCGAGGTCATGAACGGCTGGGCCGCCGTCAAGCGCCACCCGATGTTCGCCGGCTTCCGCAACACCCTGCTGGAGGACGCCGACTGCCGGCTGTCACCCGAGACGTGGGCGGTCGTCGGCGACGACGGCGACGTCACCTTCCACTCCAAGCGCCGCGCCCCCGCCGAGGAGTGGGCGTGGGTCTTCGCCCACCTGCTGCTCCACCTGGGCTTCGGCCACGCCGACCCGCGCGTCTGCGCGCCCAAGGACGTCGACGGCCACCTGCCCGAGCCCGCCTACCACGCCGCCTGCTGCGTGGCGGTCGATCGTTTCCTCCGCACGGTCAAGATCGGACGTTGCCCCGCGCCGCTGCCCGACGAGCTGCCCGAGGAGGACGAGGTCACGCTGTCCGAACGATGGCGCAGGATCGGCGTCCCGCCCCGCTTCCAGCCGCTCGGCCTGCCCGACTTCCACGTCGGCACCGAGGAGGACGCCGCGCACTTCGACTTCCAGCGCGCGTTCGCGATCGGCATCGCCTGGTCCGCCACGTCCGCGCTCGACCGCGTGGGCGCGCCGCGCACCCCCGCCGAAGGCCACGTCAAGGGCCCCTGGGACAACGCGCTGCGCTGGTTCATGTCGTCGTACCCGCTGCTCGGCGCGCTGGCCGCGGGCATGAAGATCGTCTCGGACGCCGAGCTGGCCAGGGCCTGGGACATCGCGATCGCCGCGGTCAGCGCCGAGGCGGGCGAGATCTACGTCAACCCGCTGGCCGCGCACACCGAGCACGAATGGCGTTTCGTGCTGGCCCACGAGATGCTGCACGCCGCCCTGCGGCACGGCGAACGGGTCGGCATGCGCGACCCGTACCTGTGGAACGTCGCCTGCGACTACGTGATCAATGGCTGGCTGGTCGAGATGGGCGTCGGCGAGATGCCCGAAGGGCTGCTGTTCGACCAGTCGCTCGGCGCGATGTCCGCCGAGGCCGTCTACGACCGGATCGCCGGAGACCTGCGGCGCATGCGCAAGCTGGCCACCCTGCGCGGCCAGGGCGCCGGCGACGTGCTCGACCGCCCACCCCGCCAGGCCCACGACTACGTCGACCTCGACGACTACTACCGCAACGCCCTGTCCACCGGCCTGGCCTACCACCACTCCGGCGGACGCGGCCTGCTGCCCGCCGGGCTCGAACAGGAGATCCGCGCGCTCGACCAGCCGCCCCTGCCCTGGGACGCCCAGCTCGCCCGCTGGTTCGACGAGCACTTCCAGCCCGAGGAGACGCGCCGCTCGTACGCCCGCGCCTCCCGCCGCCAGGCCTCCAGCCCCGGCATCCCGCGCCCCGGCCGGGTACGGCCCGAGGAGGTCGTGCGGAAGAAGACGTTCGGCGTCGTGCTCGACACCTCCGGCTCCATGGACGTCAGGCTGCTCGGCAAGGCGCTCGGCGCCATCGCCTCCTACGCCGCCGCCCGCGACGTGCCGCGGGCCAGGGTCGTCTTCTGCGACGCCATGGCCTACGACGCCGGCTACCTGCCGGTCGAGGAGATCGCCGGCCGGGTCAGGGTACGCGGCCGGGGCGGCACGATCCTCCAGCCCGGCGTCAAGCTGCTCGAACGCGCCGACGACTTCCCGCCGGACGGCCCGATCCTGCTGATCACCGACGGCCAGTGCGACGTGCTGCGCATCCGCCGCGAGCACGCCTTCCTCGTGCCGCAGGGCGCGCCGCTGCCCTTCCGGCCGCGCGGCCCGGTCTTCCACATGAAGTGACCCCGGCGTGTCCGATTCCTACAAGAGCCCGTCCCGCCCGGTCGGGTAGCTTCGCCAAGGCAAGCGCCCAACGACGGAGGACGACATGGACACACTTGACCGGGCAGCACACTTCCTCCGCCTGCACGGCAGGCTGATCGACCGGCTGCGGTTCGAGGCCCTGTTCGCCTCCGGCTCCCGCGACCGCGTGCTCGACGCCCTGCGCTGCCACCAGAACGCCGACGGCGGCTTCGGCAACGCCCTTGAGCCCGACCTGCGCGGCGCCGGCAGCCAGCCGCAGCCGGTCGAGGTCGCCTTCTGGATCCTCGACGAGCTCGACGCCTTCGACTCCCCGATGGTCGCCGCCGCCTGCGACTACCTGGTCGGCATCACGGCCGCCGGGGGAGGGGTGCCGTTCGTGCTGCCGTCCGTCCGCGACACGCCGCGCGCGCCCTGGTGGCAGACCGACGACGACCCGCCCGGCAACCTCAACCCCACCGCCGCGCTCGCCGGGCTCCTGCACAAGCACGGCGTCACCCACCCCTGGCTCGGGCCCGCGACCGACTTCTGCTGGTCACGCATCGCCACGCTCACGCAGACCACCTCGTACGAGGCCCGCGCCCTCCTCGTGTTCCTCGAACACGTCCCCGACCGGGAACGGGCGCTGGCCGAGTTCGCCCGCCTGCGCGAGGCCGTCCTGGCCACGGTCACCTTCGACACCCACGCCGACGGCGCGGTGCACTATCCGCTCGACCTCGCCCCCACGCCGTCGGCCCTGCCCCTCTTCGACGCCGCCATCCTCGACGTCCACCTCGACGCCCTGGCCGACGGGCAGGACGAGGAAGGCGGCTGGTACCCGAACTGGGCCGTCTGGACCCCGATCGTGGCGCACGAATGGGCGGGCTACCTGACCGTCCAGCACCTGAAGACCCTGCGCGCGTACGGCCGCCTGCCCGCCTGAACCGGTTCTGTCGGTGGCGTCGCATACGTTGGACGCATGTACGCGGAACGACACCCGGGCGACGACCTCGCCGGCCGTGTCGTGTGCGTGTGGCAGCAGGTCAGCGAGGGCGACACCACGCAACTCGTGGTGCCCGACGCCTGCGTCGACCTCATCTGGGGCCCCGGCGGCCTCTTCGTGGCCGGCCCCGACACCGGGCCGGTGCCGACCCCGATGGCGGCGGGTGACACCTTCGTCGGAGTCCGCTTCCGGCCGGGTGCGGTGGGGGCCGTCTTCGGCGTCCCGGTCCACGAGCTCCTCGACCGCCGCGTCCCCCTGCCCGACCTCCCCGCCCTCACCGTCCTGACCGACCCGACCCTCGCCCAGCCCTTCGCGTCGGATCCGGCCTTCGCACCTGAGTCGGCTCTCGCACCGGGCCCGGCGCTCGCGTCCGTTGGAGCGGGGCTCGCGTCCGACGCCTTCGCACCTGGCGGCGCGGCCTTCGAGCCCGCCGGGGCCGCCTCCCGCCGGGAGGGTGCACCGACCGCCTCGTGGAGGGCCCGTACCGATACCGACCCCGCCGGCATGGCGGCGCGCCTGGCCGCCATGCGCGCCGCCGTCGCGGCCCGCCTGCGCGAGGCCCCCGACCCCGACCCGGCCGCGCCCGCCATCGCCAGGGCGCTGCGCATGGGCCGCAGCGTGCGCGACGTCGCCTGGACCCTCGGCCTCAGCGAACGCCAGCTCCACCGCCGCAGCGTCGCCTCCTTCGGCTACTCGCCCAAGACCCTCCAGCGCATCGTCCGCTTCCAGCGCGCGCTCACCCTGGCCCGCGCGGGCGTGCCACCGGCGGAGGTGGCGGTCCGCGCCGGCTACGCCGACCAGGCCCACCTGTCCCACGACGTGAAGCGGCTGAGCGGCGTCCCGCTGGGCCGCCTGGTCTCACCCGTTCGGCATCTTCCCTGACACCAGCGCCTGCGCCCACTTCGCGCTCGGATCGCTGTCGATCAGCAACGCCCGCGTCAGAAGACTGAGCGGAATCGCCAGGATCGCGCCGAGCGGCCCCAGCATGAACGTCCACACGATCAGCGACAGGAACGTCATCGTGGTCGAGAGCCCCACCGCGTCCCCCAGGAACTTGGGCATGATGAACGACTGCGTGACCACGTTGATGACGATGTACGCCACGACGACCAGCACCATCGTCTTCACACCGCCGTGCAGGAGCGCCAGCAGCGCGGGTGGCAGCAGCCCGATGACGAACCCGATGTTCGGGATGTAGTTCGCGATCAACGCCAGCACCCCCCACAACAGCGGCAACGGCACGTCCAGCAACGACAGCACGATGACGTCGAGAACGGCGTCGATCAGCCCGAACACGGTCGAGACGATGAGATACCGCCGTGTCTTGTGCGCGAACGTCGCCAGCGCCGTCACCAGTTGCGGCCTGTTCCCCTCCCCGGTGGTGAGGATCCGCGCCGTCGCCGGTGCGTCGAGGCACATCGCCAGCAGCAGCACCACGATGAGGAACAGACTCGACAGCACGCCGATCAGGCTGCCGAGCAGGCTCTGCGCCAGCCCCAGCATCCTGCCGGGATCGAGCGCCCGCACCGCCCGGCCCAGCACGTCGTTGCCCAGACCGTGCGTGCCGGCCCAGTGCTCCGACGCGGCCAGCAGCTCCTCGAACTGCTTGGCGTACGTCGGCAGCAGTGACGCGAGCTGGGTGGCGGAGATCGTCAGGATGCCCACCATGCCGAGCAGCACCAGCACCACGATCAGGAACGGCACTGCCACCTGGACCCAAATGGGCGCCCGCCGGGCCGCCAGCCAACTGCGGACCGGGGCGACGGCGATGACCAGCACGAGCGCCAGCACGACAGGCCCGACGATGGAATTGATCTCGCGAAGTCCGAAAAGGGCGATCACCGCGCCGGCGATGCCCACCAGGAGGATGAGTGCTCTCGGCACGGCTTGATCTCGCACGCCGGAATACCTACCCACCATGCCTTGTCGGCGAGGGGCGGGCCGCCGATTTGACGGTTCCGGGAGCCGTACATAGAGTTCACCAGTCCCACGAGGACGGCGTTGATCGTCGGCCTCACTCGGGGGCCACCTCCAGACACTGCCACTCCGGCGGACGTCCGCGTCCACGGAAGGTCGATTCGACAAGAATCGGGCCTGGGAGTAAGTTAGAGGGGTTGTCCCGGAAACGGGGCGCGACTTAATTACCGCAGGTCGAGCAAGTCCGGTCAATTTGACAGAGACTTGAACGGCTGAAAGAATTAAGACACAACGAAAGAACGCAAGACGAAATGAACGCCTCTGAACGAGGATCCGGGAACGGGTTCTGGTGAGGAAGTACGCGTCCGTTTCTTGAGAA